>JAZTXT010000039.1:0-22683 GCA_045636525.1 Bacilli bacterium
AGGTTACTACAATGTACAGGGGGAATCAAGAGATATATTTACTTATGCTAATTATAAATTAAAAGCAATATGTAATAAATATAATTTAATATATGTAGATTTATCTAATATCTTTACAAATAACCCAATTTACTTCTCAAAAAAAGATAGTTTTATACCAAATAATAAAGGATATGAAAAAAATTCACAAATAATAATTGAAAATTTAAAAAATAATTGATATAATATACCATGTAATTTTATTACTATGACTTTTTGTCATGGCGGAAGGAGAGAAGAAAATGAAAAAAAATATTCATCCAAATTATGTAAAGGCTACAGTAACTTGTGCTTGTGGAGAAAAATTTGAAACAGAATCAACAAAAGATAATATCCAAGTTGAAGTATGTTCAAAATGTCATCCATTCTATACAGGAAAACAAAACCTAGGAGCTAAAAAAGGACAAGTTGAGAAATTCAATAAAAAATTTGGTTTTACTACTGAAAAATAATGTGATTAATTTCACATTTTTTTATTTTTATGATATAATTAGCATAAGTGATGTCTATGAAAATAAAAAAATTAAATAAAAAACTAGAGGAAATGTTCCAAGTCATTAAAAATGACTATTTATTTGAAGTGTTTTTTATTATCTCAAATTTATTGAACGGTTTATTTTTACGTATCATAACTGTATCAAACGGATTAGATATTTCACCATTATTAATTGATACAGTATTCTTAATTTTAATATGTTTATTATCACTTTCATTTAAAAGAAAAACAAGATGTAAGTTCTTGTTAATAATGTCAATATTTTTAAATCTAACATGTATTATAAACAGTGTATATTATAATTATTATAGTTCGTTTGCATCAATATCACTACTGGCAACTGCTGTATTTGCAAAAGATGTTGGAGATGCCATTGTAGAAAACGTACTACAGGTAATAGATTTAATATATATTTGGCAAATAGTATTTATTTATATTAGTTATCATTACTTAAAAAAACATAATTATTTTAGTCGTGAACTCAAAAACAGTAAAAAAATTATTGTAAAAAAAGGATTAAAACTATCTTTTATCCTGTTACTAATATCGACATTTTTTATGCCTCTGACAGCCTGGGCGAGACTATACAAACTATGGAACAGAGAGTCTGTAGTCATGCATTTTGGAGTGTACACGTACCAAGTAGATGATTTTATTCAAGGGTTAACCCCTAGATTAAATAGTATATTTGGACATGATAATGCACTAAAAAATGTATCTAACTATTATGAAAAAAACCAATTTATAGAGAGTGAAAACGAATATACAGATATATTTAAAGGAAAAAATATACTAGTTATTCATTATGAAAGTATGCAAACATTTCCCATGTATTTAAGTTTTAACCATGAAGAAGTAACACCTACATTGAATAAACTAGCAAAGGAAGGAATATTTTTTAGTAATTTTTATTCCCAAGTAGGAGTAGGAACAAGTAGTGATGCTGAATTCACTTTTAATACATCGCTTATGCCTTCCACCAGTGGTACAGTATTTGTAAACTTTTTTGATAGGGAATACGTATCAATTCCAAATTTATTAACGAAGCAAGGTTACTATACTTTTAGTATGCATGGAAATACTGGGGAATTCTGGAATCGTAACACAATGCATAAAAATTTAGGATTTGATAAATTTTATAGTAAGGATTCATATGCAATTAATGAAACAATAGGTCTAGGACTTTCTGATAAATCATTTTATAATCAATCAGTAGAAATAATAAAAAATATAAAAAAAGAACAAGGAAGTCCATATTATGGATTATTAATAACACTTACTAATCATACCCCATTTAGCGATCTAGAACTCATGGATGAATATCCTACTACTATTGATGTTGAAATAGATAATCAAACGATAACAAGAAATTATTTAAATGGTACCACTATGGGTAATTATTTAAGATCAGTACACTATGCTGATGAAGCATTAGAAGAATTTATTAAAAATTTAGATGATGAAGGACTACTTGAAAACACCGTTCTAGTAATATACGGCGATCATGATGCCAGATTAAGCTATAATGACTTTAATCTATTATATAATTATGATGCCTTAACAGACACTATAAAAGATAAAGATGATAAAGGATACATACCATATAGCAAATATACATATGAATTAGATAGAAAAGTACCATTCATAATATGGACTAAAGATCAAGAATATAATGTTGAGGTAACAATCCCAATGGGAATGATAGATGTGCTTCCAACACTCGGTAATATGATTGGCATACATAGTGATTATGCATTAGGAAAAGACATATTTAGTATTAAGGACAATGATAACACAGTAACATTCATAGATGGATCATTCTTAACATCAAAGATCTATTATAATGGACCAAAAGGAGAAATATATTCTATTAGTAACGAACCAATAACTGAAAACTATATTGAGAAAAGAACTAAACATTCATCTGATTTAATCGAAGTATCAAATGATATAATTTCATATAATCTTATCACGGAATTAAAAAATATGAAATAATGTAGAGAGGAAGTATCAAATGATAAAATTTATAATATGTGAGGATAATAAAGAAGCATTAGAAATAGCAAATAAAGCAGTAACTAAAGCCATGATGAACTATGATATTGAATATAAAGTATTAAAGTTCACAAAATACGATGATAAATTAAAAGAACAAATAAGAGATGAATTAAACACCAAAATATTTATTTTAGATATAGAATTACCCATTGTAAGTGGTCTAGAAATAGCATCTGAAATAAGAGAAACGGATGATGACAGTATCATAATATTTGTAACAGCACACCCAGAATGTAAAAATGATATATTCTATTCAAGATTAGAAGCAATAGATTATATATCAAAATACTACAGATATGAAGAAAGAATCGAAGATACTATAAAACATATAATGGTCAAAAGATATAGAAAAAACACTTTTTCCTATACCTATAATCATGTTCATAACAAATTACTATATAAAGAAATTAACTACATAGAAAAAGAACAAATGCAAAATAGATGTATAATCCATCTAGTAAATAAGGAAGAAAAAACAGTAGCAAGTACCATCTTAAGTATAAAAAAAGAATTATCACCAATGTTTTTCCAAAGTCACAAATCTTGCTTAATAAATCTAGACAATATTAAATATATAAATTTTGCTAAATTTACAATTTACTTTAAAAATGGAGATAGTACCAATTTGTTATCACATGAAGCAAGAAAGGAGTTGAGGAAACTTGTTGGAGATTATTAATGGACTATTAAGTTGCGCTATTACAACTTTACCAGTTTATATATTTGGCATATTAGTTCTTAAAGATAAAAATAAAAATAAAAATAAAAGTTTATATAACATAATCACAATTATAGTAAGTATAATACTATATACATTTATATTTCTTTGGCTAGAAGGATCGGCAAAAAGTATTGGGTTTTGTGTATTGTTTATGATGACATATAAATTATTGTTTAAAGCAAGTTATGGAAAATGCCTAATAGCATCAATAATATATATAATTTTACTTATTATACCTGATTTATTAATAATGGTAGTTTCAACACAAATATTTAACTTGAGTAGGGAATTTATACATAATAATATGGCTGGAACAATATTTGGAAATATATTAGTAAGCTTAATAATGACAATTTTATTATATACACTAAGAAAACCATTAAGAAAAATAATAAATTATAATTTTTCAACTAACAAAAAAATTATATTAATATCTTTATTAACACTAACATCAATATTAATATTCTTTTATCATCTGATAAATACTTTTAGGTTAAATGAAGATATCATAGGTTACCTAGTTGTAATTGTAACGCTTGTAATTATATTGTACTATTTATTTAGACAAAAGATGGAAAACGAAAATATATTAAAAAAATATGATGATTTATTAAATATAATGAAAAACTATGAGAGTGATATAGAAGAACAAAGGACAATGATACATGAAACAAGAAACGAATTAATGACAATAAAAAGTAAAATAAATGATAAAGAGAAAGAAGCATCAATAATAAAATATATAGATAGTATTATTGGAGATAAAGTAAGTAGCAATATGAGTAGGTATTCTAAATTTATGTATTTACCAGCAAATGGTATAAAAGGATTTTTCTATTATAAATTTATGGAAGCAGAAAAAAGAGGAATTAAGGTATCAGTTAATATATCTAAAAAAATAGAGGATTCATTTTTGGGAAGTTTAGATACCAAAGATTTTAAGGACCTGGTAAGAATAATTGGTGTGTATTTAGATAATGCTATCGAAGCAAGTGCCGGATCTAAGGATAATAAATTAGGGATAGAAATATATTTGATAAATGAAGATATAGAAATAATAATATCTAATACTTTTGAAAATGAAATAAATATAAACAAGATTGGCGTAGAAAGATTTACAACAAAAGGAAAAAACCATGGCTATGGATTACTGCTTGTAAAACACATATTATATAACAATTCCATCTTTGAATCAAAAAATGAAATAAAAAATAATGTTTATATTCAAACATTAAAAATAAAAGATAGCCAATAAAAACCAAGTTTAATTATATAATACCTATTTAGGACAAATCAAAAACTAATGGTTCTTTGTTAAATAGTGAGTATGATCAAAAATGTTGATAAAGAAATTTGATAAAGCCAGTGCCTAAAATGCACTGACTTTTTTCTCTTCTAATAGATTTTTGCATATCATAATTCTATCTTTGAATCTTCTAAATGATCTAATTTCAAAGAGAATTCTTTTTTATGCTTTGATAAAATTAATTATTTTCTACAAATCTATTATGGTATTAATTCTCAGTATCTTTTTACTTCATTATAATTATTTTTATCACTTTTCATAATGTTAATTTATTGTTTTATTTAATAATGTTGATATTAAATTAACAAGATGAATACATATCAATAACTATTAATTTTAAATTTTTATATTCAATATTTAATAGATTTAGTATAAAATATCGTTGTAACATAACTTAAAACTTCGTTTTTTTGTTTACTTATTCAAATTTATCATATAAAAGATTAGGCGATAGTTATGTCATTTTTATTTTAAAAAAAGTGGATGTTATATTTACACCCACTAAATATTATACAATCAAACTGATTCTTTATAATTATTTATTAAGTAATGATTTAGGCATTTTAGGTTCATCTATGTATAGAACAACACAAGCATTAGTCCCCATAGTAGCAGATAAATTACCTAACCAAGATAATAGTGCAGCAAACATACTTCTCTACCTCCTTTTATTTTATTTAATTTACTAACCATATTAATTATAAGATGCATTATATTTTTTGTAATTATTATATGGCAATTGAAACATCCTATATGTTAAAGGATGAATCATCAAACTAGCATCCAAAAGCCCCATTATTAAATAATTACTTATAATATTATCTTTAAAAATAATCATTAATATCAAATATATTAAACTATTAAACATAGTTATAATTTTATAAATTTTTCTCTTTTTTGCATTAAGAAGTGGTCTTTTATAGGTATCTGCTGGAGCATAAATAAATATTGTAATGACAGAGATTATATAGATAATTAATTTAACATAAAAATTAATATCTACATACTTACATAAAAGTGCCATTCCTATAAATAATGTGCCAGATATAACATAACAATGCCAACTCTTTTTTGCATGCATACCAAACGCCGTTGTCCTAATTATGTTATAGAAAATCATAATGAGTAAAGTTTCTTTAAATATTCCTAAGATAAAAGCAAATCCAAATATAACAATAGTTTTAGTAATTGTTATATATAATGCTTCTAATCCATAAGCAATAACCTCTAACTTTTCTTCATCATATTCAGGATACTTTTTTCTTATCCCATTCATCGAACCTTCTAAAAACTTCTTTTTCATATAATCTTACCACAAATTCAGTATAACACCATTATCTTTTATTGTTTAATTTCTTTTGAAAAAAAGTATAATGAATTTGTTCCTATTCATTTTGTTAACTAAAAGATAACAAAAAGTAGCGTTAATCACCGTAAAATTTAATTAAATCATATTTTAATTTAATATTGTTATAAATCAAAAAATATAGTATAATGTAGTAGAGGTGGAAATATAAATGGAAACATATCAATATATAATAATAGTGGTAATACTTGTAATAATTGCACTATCAATAGTTAAAATGAATAAAAAAGATCTAAAACTAGAACTTAATAAATTAGTAGAACTACTTGGAGGAAAAGATAATATCTTAGATACCGAAGTTGAAATGTCTAGATTTAAAGTGACATTAAAAGATATTACTAAAGCAAACAAAGAAGGAATTCTAAAACTAGGAGCTAAGGGAGTAGTAGAAATAGATGATCAACTAAAAATAGTTTTAGGACCAGAAGCTAAGAAACTAAAAAAATATATTGACGACTTAAAATAGACAAGAAAGAACAAAAAGTTCTTTTTTTTGACATCAGTCGACATAATTCGACAAAAGAAAAATATATAATATACTTGAGTTAGGAAAAGGTGATAAAATGAATTTTTTTATATCTATAATTGAAGATATTATATTAAATCTTATACTAATAGTATTTCCACTGTTAGTATACTTAGTATTAGTATGTTATAAAAATGATGCAGTAAATAAAATAAAGCATATGTTATTAAACTTAGCATTATTTACATCATTATACTTATGCTTAAAATTTGGAATAACAGACAGTAACAACAAGATATTATTATTCTGTAATATACCAATAGTAATAGCGTATATGAAAAAATATACATATTCAGGTATAATACTATCCATAATTAACACAATATATTGCTATTTTATATATGATGAATTTTTTATCATAACTATAATTAAATACACATCATATCTAGTGTTATATATATGCGCAAGTAAGAGAAGACTAAGTAGAGGTAGTTTTATATTGTCAATTGCAGTACTTCAAGGTTTTTTTCTATCCTTTGAATACTTTTTTAGAGAAGTAAATATTTCAATAAATGACTTTGTTATACTTTTAGTGTTAGTTTTTATCTACTACTTCGTAACATTTTCTATATTATATATCTTCAAAGTAATAGAAAAAGTAGAATCATTAAACAATACTATAAGGTTATTAGAAAAAGATAAAGTTATCAAAGATGCTCTTTTCAAATTGACTCACGAAATCAAAAATCCACTAGCGGTCTGTAAAGGATACTTGGATATGATTAATATAGAAAATAAAGAAAAATCTACAAAGTATATATCAATAATGAAACAAGAAATTAATCGTAGTCTTAACATAATCAGCGATTTTGTAGAATTCAACAAAATAAAAGTAACAAAGGAACAAATAGATCTAAATTTATTACTTGAAGATGTATATGATTCATTTAAAATGTTAATTAATGCTAACAATATTAAATTAATATATAATGAATATAATGATGAAGATATATATATAATTGGAGATTATGAAAGGTTAAAACAAGTAATAATTAATCTATTAAAGAATAGTTTAGAATCAATTGAAGAAAAAGGGAAAATAAAAATTTATACAAATATATGTAAAAAACATATTGATATAACTATTGAAGATGACGGAAAAGGAATGGATAATGAAGTACTATCGAGATTGAAAGAAATGTTTTATACAACAAAAGATAATGGAACAGGGCTAGGAGTAGCACTTTCAAATGAAATAATAAGAGCACATAACGGAGAATTAAATTATAAATCAGAACCCAATAAAGGAACAAAAGCCACAATAAGATTACCATATGCGTAATCTTTTTATGCGTGTACAACATATTTCTGATATAATAAATATATATAAAAGGAAAGGGAGCATAATAATGGAAGATATATTTTTAAAGAATCTACCTACATTGGACTTACATGGTTTTGATATAGAAACAGCTAGAGTAAGTACAAATGATTTCGTTAACGATAATTTACTATTAAAAAACAATAAAATATTAATAATTCATGGTAAAGGGACAGGATTAGTAAAAAAGAGCGTCCACGAAACATTATCACATCGTAAAGAAGTTATTAAATTCCACACAGATAGTCTAAATGATGGATGTACAATAGCTTACTTAATTGTTGACAACTAGTATGCCATATGCTATAATAAATTACAATTTTAGGGAAGGTATCATATGCTAAAAGAAGACAAAATTATTATATTAATAAACGAAATAAATAGTATCATAAATTCAATCCTTATAACAATAGGTTTATTAGTAATAAGTTTAGTCATATTTATAGCGGTATAACCATTTCTAAATATAGGGAGGTTTTAAAATGGAAAGTGAAAAAAGAATTAGTTGGCTTAGTTTATTTATAAAAATAATAATAGTATTTATTTTTGTATTAATAATAATTTGGTTAGTATCAAAAATAATAAACAATAATAAACAATCAGAAACATTCAAAAATAATATAAATAACATGGAAAACGTTTCAATAGATTATTTTAAAACAATTGATTTACCACTAGAAAAAGGAAACAGTATAAAAATTACACTAGAAGAACTTATAGAAAAAGAACTAATAGTTTCAGTTAACGAAGAAACAGAAAATAAATGTGATTTAAAGGAAAGTTATTCTGAAATTAAAAGAGAAAAAGATAAATATGTGGTGAAAACAACATTAAAATGTGGTAAGGAAAAAGATACTATTTCATCAGATTTTTCATTTAAAGATTGTAGAAACTGCAATCAAGGTGGGAACAAAAAAGAAGAAGAAAAAACAGACAAAGTAACATACTATGAACATGTAAAAGAAACAACTACATATACAAAATGGATGAGAGGTAATAGCACTGGAAATAATATTCAAAATAGATATGAATATTATGGAATAGATTACCAAACATATTATACGCTTGGAGTAATACCATCAAATAAAACATCTATTACATATACATTAAAATTAGACAAAGTTCCAAATTCTAATTATTACTTTACAACAGTTGAAGATGTAAAAAACTATAATGATAATGAAAAAACAGAATATTTAAATGAAAAATCTGTATCTATATATGATGGCAAGAAAATTACTTTTCCTAATGATTTATCAAAATATGCTCTAGGAGAAACAAATTTTACATATAAAATATCTCCATACTATAAAAAAGGATCTTTCTATGTAAGAGTAACAATAAACATAACAAACACGAATGATCTAGAAACCTACTATGATAACAAAATAAAAGAAAAAGTTTATATAGTGCCATTAAAAATCAATGTAAAATTTGCATCTAACGAAATTACTGAAACAAAACCATCAGGAGAATACGAAACTATTTCATACTATCGTTATGTAACTACAAACAAAGAAACATTGTGGAGCGCTGAAAACTATATTGAAGGATATACAAAAACAGGTAATACACAAACAAAATAGGACTAAAGTCCTATTTTTATTTTAATATTTTATCAACAATTCCATAATCAAGAGCCTCATCGCTATCCATAAAGTAATCTCTCTCTGTATCATTATTAATAATTTCAAGATCTTTACCTGTAACTTTTGATAAAATTAAATTAAGTTTCTTCTTTAATTTTAAAATTCTTTCAGCAGCAATTTTTATTTCAGTAGCTTGTCCTTGTACTCCGCCTAAAGGTTGATGTATCATTACTTCAGCATTAGGAAGAATAAATCTCTTACCTCTTTTTCCAGTAGCCAAGATAAAAGCTGCCATCGAAGCAGACATACCAACACAAATTGTGGATACATCACTTTTGATAAAGTTCATTGTATCATATATAGCCATCCCAGCTGTAATACTTCCACCAGGAGAATTAATATATAAGCTGATATCATCATGATTTAAACTGTCTAAATAAAGAAGTTGTGCAACAACTACATTTGAAGTATTATCAGTAATCTCACCATTAAGAATAATAATTCTGTCTTTTAATAGTCTAGAATAAATATCATAAGCCCTTTCTCCCATATCATTTTTTTCAATAACCGTTGGAATTAGATTCATTTTATCACCCATAATATAGTATAATATAAAGAGACTATTTATATAACAAAAAATGAATGACAAATTATGCACTTTGTGTTATAATTAATTCATAATAGGAAAGGGGCCCTAAAATGGAAACAATAATATTAACTTTAGACAGTGGTAAAAAGAAAGAATACGTAAAAGGAATAAAATTAAAAGAAGTAATAGAAAATCTAAAAGAAGAGTATCCAAATGAAATCGTGTTTACTAGATATAATGGAAGTATAATAGATGAGGATGAAAAACTTACAAAAGATGGTAAACTATCTTTATACGATTTAAATACAATGCAAGGAAATAAAGCATACGAAAGAGGATTGCTATACTTATTCGAAACTTGTGCTATAGATGTGTTAGGAAAAGATACCCCGATATATGTAAAATATTCAATAGATAAAGGAATCTTTTGCAAAATAGATAGACCAGTAACAGCTGAAGAAGTATCTAAAATAAGAAAATTAATGAAAGAAAAAGTAAAAGCAGAGATCCCTTTCACAAAAATAGAAACAACCAAAACAGAAGCTATATCTTATTTCAAAAGTCTTAAAAGAGAAGATAAAGTAAAAACATTATTCTATAATACTGCTAATTTTGTTACTCTATATAAATTAGAAGATAAATATAATTATATAATAGGAACTATGCCAAATAATACTAGAGTATTAAAATATTTTGATTTATCTTTAATCAAAAATAAAGGAATAGTAGTTCGTTGTCCATCGATATATGATGATTATAAAGTAATAAAGTATACTCATCATGATCATTATTTTAATAGTCTAGAAGAATATTCAGAGTGGGGAAAAAATCTAAATATAGAAAATTTGGGAGAATTAAATGATTATATAATTCACCATAATGCCGGCGATATAATTCAATTATCAGAAATAATGCAAGACTATAAATTACTTAATATTGCAGAACAAATTGTATTAAATAAAGAAAATTATAAAATAGTATTGATGTCTGGCCCATCAAGTTCGGGAAAAACAACTACATCTAAAAAATTATCATTATATTTAAAAAGTCTAGGTCTAAATCCAACTCATTTATCACTAGATGACTATTTTCATGAAAGAGAAGAAACGCCATTAGGACCAAACGGAAAACCTGACTTTGAATCATTAAAAGCAATAGACGTAAAACTTTTTGATAATCAAATAAGTAAAATGTTAAAGGGAACAAAAGTAACATTACCAACATATAATTTCATCGAAGGAAAAAAAGAATATAAAAGAACGGTTCAGTTAAAAGAAAATGATATTTTAATAATTGAAGGATTACATGCATTGAATGAAGAAATACTAACCAACATATCAAAAAAACAAAAATTCAAAATATATCTAAGTCCGTTAACATACTTATGTATTGACAATGATAATAGAATAAGTATGACAGATTTAAGACTACTAAGAAGAATGGTGAGGGATAATCGTACTAGAGGATATAATCCATCAAAAACATTAAATGCATGGCGAGATGTAAGAGATGGTGAAGAAAAATATGTATTCCCATTCCAAGATAGTGCAGATGTAATGTTCAATACAAGCTTAGCCTATGAATTAGCAGTTCTAAAATCATATGCAGAACCACTATTATTTACAATAGAACCAGATGACCCTGAATATGAAACGGCAAAAAGACTATTAAGTTTACTAAAAAATGTACTTCCAATTCCAAGTGAATCAGTACCAAAAGTATCAATATTAAGAGAATTTATTGGAGGCAGTTACTTCGAATAGAAGATTAATACTAAAATATTATAATAGTAAAAGCATATATTTTAATAGGTGTAATATGAATAAATATAAACTATTAATAATAATATGCTTTTTTCTTTTTAGTCTTTGCCTCCCAAAGGTAACCGCTGTAGTAAAAGATCTAGATTTACTAGGAAAAATTATAGTTTTAGATGCTGGACATGGGGGCGTTGATGCAGGTGCTCAAAATGGTCAAATAATAGAAAAAGAATTGAATCTAATATTAGTAGATAAATTACAGAAAGAACTAATATCTCGTGGTGCTACGGTTTATTTAACTAGAGATGACGATGAAGATTTATCAACAACAACTGTTAATAGAAAAAGAAATGACTTATATAATCGGGCAAAATATATAAATAAAATATCTCCTGATATGTATATTTCCATGCATTTAAATTCTACAACATCATCTGCATGGAAAGGACTACAATTATTCTATACTAACAAAAATAATGAAAATAAAGCGATCGCAGAAACAATAACAAATTATTTAAAACAAAAAATTTCAAATGTTCGAGACATCAAACAGGATAATACTTACTATATGTATAAATACATAAAATCACCAGGAGTTCTAATCGAAGCAGGTTTCATATCAAATCCAAATGAAAATTACCTATTAAGACAAGACTGGTATCAAGATAAATTAATAAAACTAATCTCTGACTCTATAGAAATTTATTTTCAAAATAAATAAAGAAACTACTTTCAAAAAAAACGTAATTATTGTATAATTAAAATAGGTGATAATATGCAAAAGATATATTTAAAGTATGATGAATATACCCCGCCTGTAGAATGTGACATTGGCTTTGTCAAAGAAATAATTTATCTGGGTTTTCTATATCCAGTAAAAAAAGGAAATTACAAAATGTTCTATATAATATTGTTAACTGAAGTTGCTGTTTCAACACTAATACTATGTTTCATACCATTCTATATAGGAATAGTAATATGTCTTTTAATGCTATTTTTAATAAATATATTGTTCGCAGCAAATTATAATATGATGGTAATAGAAGAACTACTAAAAAAAGGTTATGTTCCACTAGATTATAATTCATCCAATACATTACTAAAAAAAGGAATATATTTTAAACTTCAGTAATTTAAATATATTCCTTTTAAAATTTAAAATAACTATAATAAAAGTCTTTATCGCAATCTTTCCCAGTACCATAATGAAGATTACCAAATAACTCTTCTATTTTTTTATTATCAATTTCGTTATTTCTTAACATATTATCTACATTATTAATAATATTTACAGCTTTTGTAAGGGCTAAAAAATACAATTTTGTAAAAGAAAAATTATATTTTTCAGTAATATCACATGGATTATTCCAATAATTATTATCATTATTTAAATAAAAGAGTTTACTTTCAGGATTAACATTAAAAGAGAGCTCTTTCTTTTTTACACATTTATTCCTACATACAAAATCCATAATATAATAAATACATTTTTTTATACCCAATCTGTCATAATTAAATATATGATAGAATTTTTTCATATCCATAATAGATTTATAATATATTTTACCAACATTATCATAACCATATACATCTTTTATAACATCAGTAATACAATTTTCAAGTTCATTGTTAAATTTATCTATATTAAACAAATTTTTATAAACTTTATATTTTCTAGGCAAAATTTTTTCTCTTTGAAATATTAAATAACAATCAATATAATATTCCATTTCTTCATGCTTACCATTATATTTAAAAGTACTAGAATCTTTACTATCATAAATACCTGTACTATATATAATATACGGATGTACAGTTGTATCGAGGACAAAGTGACATATTTGACCGTACAAATAAGCCATGACTTGACCATTGTAATAATAATTTTTTTCATTAATATAATTAATTAGTTTTATAAAATGTTTATTAATATTTGTATGTTGCATAGATTTATTAATTTCATATATTTTTTTGCTCTTATTAGTCAAGTGTAAATCATAAAAGAAATAGGGATCTGGTCCCTGCCCAAAGACTTTTAAATAATTAATATAATTTTTAAGTTTATTCTTAACATTTTTATTACATTTTTCAAAAACATCAGTGGCAAAATAACTGTGAGTTACTGAACTTGGCATATTATCTAACCTCCAAAATAATTATATCAAAATTTTAGCAAAATATATATCTTTTTTAGATGTTTTATGCTATACTATATTTTAGAATAATGGGATGTGTGAATATTATGAGAAAAGAATTTAAAACAATAGGGGAACAAATAAACATATTAAAGGATAGAGGCCTAATTATTGAAGATCAACTAGCTACCGAAGATGTCCTTTTAAGAGAAAACTATTTCTTCATAATGGGTTATCGTCATTTATTTATGAAGTCAGCTAAAGAAAATAAATTCATCCCAGGTACCACATTTGGGGAAATGTATTCATTATTCGAATTTGATAGAAGCTTTAGAAATATAATATTTAAAAATGTATTAGTTATCGAAAATCAATTAAAATCAGTTATTTCATACCAATTGTCTAAAAAATATGGATATCGTGAAAAAGATTATTTAAATCAAAAAAATTTTACTCAGGATAAAGATAAAAGTAGAAGAGTAAAAGACTTAATTGACAAAATGAAAAGACAAATAAGAATAAATGCCAAACATCATAATGCAACAGTTCATTATATAAACAATTATGGATATATACCATTATGGGTTTTAGTAAAAGTACTATCTTTTGGTATTGTTTGTGAATTATACACCATACTAAAGAAGGAAGATCAAATAGAAATAGCGGAGGTTTTCGGAACAACACCAGGAATATTAGAAGATATCCTAGTAATACTGTCAAATTATCGAAATTTATGTGCACACGAAGATATTGTATTCGAACATCGCACAGAGAGAATAATACCAGATACAAAATATCATGAAAGTATGAATATACCAAAAATGGATGGAGAATATATTTATGGAAAAAATGACTTGTTCGCAGTAATCTTAATTTTTAAGATATTGTTAAATAAAAAAAGTTTTAGATTAATGATGAAAGAAATAGAATATGAAATTGAATTGTTGGATGGAAGAGTAGATACAATACAAATTGAAAAAGTATTAGATAGAATGGGATTCCCAAAGGATTACATAGAAATAATAGGTAGGTGATAACAAATGAGTAAGAAAACAAAAGAAAGAATAGTATTACCATTATTAGTGTTTCTAGCATTTGTGTTAGGATCGGTTTGGACATATTTAGTAATAAATCAGTTAGATAAAGGAACTATATTAACAGGAGGTAGTGGAGGTAGTTATACCATTAGTGAAAATAGTATAGCAGCAGCTGTTGATAAAGTATATGATGCAACAGTAGTAGTACAGACATCAAAAGATGGTTCGATTGTATCGACAGGAACAGGCTTTGTATATAAGGTAGATGGATCAACAGCCTATGTTATGACGAATAACCATGTTGTATCAGGTGGAAATTCTGCTAAAGTAGTATTTAGCGATGGTTCCTCAGCAGATACTAAAATATTAGGTGGAGATACATATGCTGATATCGCAGTTTTAACAGTAAGTTCTTCAAGTATAAAACAAGTAGCAACTATAGGAAACACAGAAAATTTAAGGTTAGGAGACACAACATTTACCGTAGGTGCACCTCTAGGTAACAACTATAGCGGTACAGTAACAAAAGGAATAGTCTCAGGAAAGGACCGTTTAGTAGAAGTTTCATTCTCTGGCACTACATCAGACTACTACATGAAAGTAATTCAAACAGATGCAGCTTTAAATCCAGGTAATAGTGGAGGACCACTATGCAATATCAACGGAGAAGTAATTGGAGTAAATTCATTAAAATTAACACAAGAACAAACAGGTACATCAAGCTATAGTGTTGAAGGTATGGGCTTTGCTATTCCAATTGAAGATGCGCTATATTACGCAGAAATAATTGAAGAAGGCGGTTCAGTAAAAAGGCCATATATTGGAATAAGTATGCTAGATATAACAAATAGTTATTATTTATGGCAAGCAGGCATAACTGTACCAGATGGCGTAGAAAAGGGAGTTGCCATAATAGAAGTAGTATCATCATCTCCAGCTGCAAAGGGAGGGTTACAAAAAGGTGATATAGTAACTAAGTTAAATGATGAAGAAGTAGGGTCGGTTGCTAAACTTAGATATGAACTATATAAATATGCCCCTGGTGATAAAATAGATATAGCTTATAATAGAAATGGTAAAGGATATACAACACAAATAACATTAGAAGAATCAAAATAGTCACTTCATTATTGAAGTGATTTTTTACTATATTAATTTTAAAAAAATCTGAATTCTGAATATTATATGGTATAATAACTATAGGAGGAAACAAAATGTATACAGAAGGATTACAAATAGGAAATAACTCATATTTGTTACAAGATGAAGATAACTTAGTATTGGCAATTTCAAAGGGAACGACAGAACAAATGGAAGAATATCTTCAAGTAGCTAATGATTATGATGAAGGTATAAATAGAAGAAATGAACAACAACAGCAATTATCTAAAATACGTTATTTAGATAAATTATCCAAAAAATTTGAAATTGCAGGGATTGGACTTTCTATCTTTTTTATAGTTACTGGTATAATAATTAGTACAGTAGAGATACTTTTAATTATGCCTGCTGCAAGTATTAGCATAACTTCAATGTATAAATTAAAAATTTGTAGTACAAAAAAAGAAAGAAAGCAAAAAAAAGCTAGTATTACAAAAAAAATTGAAGAAATACAAAAAGAACTAGAAGAACTAAAAATTAAAAGAGATATATTAAAAGAAAAAATTGAATATTCAGAAACGGAATTACAAGAAGATGGAATAATACCAATAACAACCGTCGATAACAAGAAAGCTAATGTAAAAATAAGAGTATTAAGATTAGAACAAAGCAGATAATTGAGTGTCTACTTTGTTTTTACGTAAAATAATAAAAAACTATTGTCATTTACATTTGATGTTTGATATAATAAAATAGACAAAAAGAAAGGTGATATTAGATGGAAGAATATAAAATAACAACACATAGCGATAATGAAACAATAGCAATTGCACAAAATATAGAATCAGAGAAATTTCCAGGCATGGTAATCTGCTTAAATGGTGATCTTGGAAGTGGTAAAACAGTTTTTACAAAAGGTTTTGCCCATGGATTAGGTATAGATGAAATAACATCACCAACATTTACAATAATAAAAGAATATAATAACAGTGAATTACCATTATACCATATGGATGTATATAGATTAGAAGATGCAACTGAAGATATTGGAATAGAAGAATATTTTGACAGAGGTGGAGTAACTATTATAGAATGGTCAGATATGATAAAAGATATTTTACCGGAAGAAAGATTAGATATAAAATTCAAAATAACAGGGGAAAACACAAGAGTATTAGTACTTACTCCACATGGAGATAAATATACTAGCATTTGTGAGGAAATAATATGATAAGCTTATTCATAGATACATCACTTTCAGATGTATCTATTGCCTTAGTTAAAGATGGTAAATTACTATCAAAAATAAATAACAATATTCCAGGAGAACATTCAATATATGTAACAAAATATGTTGATGACATCTTAAAAGAATGTAAGTTATCCCCAAAAGATGTTAATGATATAATTGTTATAAACGGACCTGGATCATTTACTGGTATAAGAATAGGAGTAACAATTGCTAAAATTTTTGCATATTTAAAAAAAATTAGAATAGTCAGCATAACATCATTATTAGCAAGAGTAATAGGCGTTCATTCAAACTATGTGTTATCAACAATAGATGCTAAACATGATAACTATTATATTGGGCTATACGATGAAAATTATAATAAAATTGTGGAAAAATTTGCAAATATTAAAGAAATAGAAGAAATGATAAAAATGTATTCCCCATCAGTTGTGGACACATCAAAAGAATATGACATAGAAGCAATTGTTAAATATACTAAAAAATTACCAGCTGAAAATCCCCATGCCGTAAATCCAATATATCTAAAATTACCTGAAGCAATGGAGAAAAAATGATAAAAGAAATAGAAAAAGAAGAAGTAAATCCCTTTGCAAAAAGTATAGAATATGTAGAGGATGGACAAATATTAGGGATCCTAAAGTATTCATTAATTTATGATAGAATGGAAATAGATAATATTGAAGTTAATGCTGCACACCGTGGTAAAGGTATAGGAACAAAACTAATGAGTTATTTAATCTCGCTAGCAATTGAAAACAGAGTATTAAACATAACATTAGAAGTAAGAATGAGTAATGAAACTGCAAAAAATCTTTATAAAAAGTTCGGATTTAGAGAAGTAGCCATAAGAAAATTTTATTATGGAGATGAAGACGGAATACTAATGGAAAAACAGGTGATGTAAATGAAAGATATATATATATTAGCAATAGAATCAAGTTGTGACGAAACAAGCATGAGTATAATAAAAAATGGTTCCGAAGAAATAGCAACAGTCGTACTAAGCCAAATAGAAATTCATAAAAATTATGGTGGAGTAGTACCGGAAATAGCAAGTAGAAATCACATTGAAAATATAACAATCGTATTAGAAGAATTACTTAAAAAAGCCAATATGACAATCGAAGAGATAACGGCCATTGGAGTAACTTACGGTCCAGGATTAATAGGCAGCCTCTTAATAGGAGTGCAAGCTGCTAAAACAATAAGTCTAGTAACAGGAAAGCCACTAATACCAGTACATCATATCGCTGGACATATTTATGCAAATAATTTAGAAGAAAGATTAAAATTTCCATTAATAGCACTAGTAGTAAGTGGTGGACATACAGAACTTATTCTTATGGAAGAAGACTACTCATTCAAAAGGATAGGTGGCACTCTAGATGATGCAGTAGGAGAATGTTATGACAAAGTAGCAAAAGTACTTGGAATACCATATCCAGGAGGACCACTTGTTGACAAATTAGCCCATACAGGAAAAGATACTTATGATCTACCATATCCATTAGACGATAAAACATATAACTTTAGTTTTAGTGGCATTAAATCCGCCGTAATAAATTTAGTACACAACGAAAATCAAAGAGGTAATGAAATAAATAAAGAAAATTTATGTACTACTTTTCAAAATAGAGTGGTGGCAGTATTAACTAAGAAAACTATAAAAGCACTAAAAGAATATAATGTAACTAATCTTATTGTAGCAGGCGGAGTATCAGCAAATAAAGGGCTAAGAGAATCTTTAAAGAAAGAATGTGAAAAAGAAAATATTAACCTATCTTTCCCTAGACTAAGTTATTGCACCGATAATGCCGCTATGATAGGAGCAGCAGCTTACTTTGCTTATAAAAAAGGATTACATGCAGACTTAACATTAACCGCTATGGCTACAGATACAATTTATAAAGAATGGAAATAATAGAAAATAGAATAATAAAAATTTTGATATAACCCCGTTTCTTGGACATAGAAACGAGGTTTTTATATGACAAAATTAAAATATACAAAATGGTACTCTTTAAAATATATGAAAAAATAAAAATTTGAAAAAGTTAAAAAAAATACACAAAAAGTAATAAGTGTTCGCTTTACTTCTAACATTAATAATGATAAAATTAAATGTAGAAAGATGAGGTAACAAAATGCAGTTAAATAGTCAGCAATTAAAAGCAGTAAACCATATAGATGGACCAATGCTAGTCCTAGCGGGAGCAGGTTCAGGCAAAACAAAAGTTTTAACTAGTAGAATAGCAAATTTAATAGAAAAAGGGGTAAGTCCATATAATATATTAGCCATAACATTTACCAATAAAGCAGCTAAAGAGATGAAAGATAGAGTAGTAAATTTAATAGGCTGTAGTGCAAATAACATTCAAATATCAACGTTTCACTCTTTAGGTTTAAAAATATTAAAAGAAAATTATAATCATTTAGGATACGAAAGAAATTTCACAATAATAGATAGCGATGATGCATTAACGATTATAAAAAAAATAATGAAAGATTTAAATCTTGCTAAAGAGAGATATAATCCTAGAGAATTAAGAAGCAAAATAAGTTCTGCCAAAAATGAAATGATGGGTGTGGATGCTTTTTCAAGAGTCGAATTTGATCACAATGTAGTAGAAGTATATAAAAGGTATATTAATAAATTAAAAAACGGAAATTCGATTGATTTTGATGATCTATTAATCTTACCAATTAGATTATTTAAAAATTATCCATCTATCTTAGAAGATTATCAAGATAAATACAAATATATCTTAATAGATGAGTATCAGGATACAAATGAGGCACAATATACCTTAAGTAAACTTCTTGCATCAAAATATCGCAACCTATTTGTAGTAGGAGACAATGATCAAGCGATATATGCCTTCAGAGGAGCAAACTATAAAAATATACTAAATTTCGAAAAAGATTATCCAGATACACAAACAATAATGCTTGAAGAAAATTATCGTTCAACTAAGACAATATTAAATGCTGCAAACAGTGTCATAAAAAACAATAGAGAAAGAAAAGATAAAAATTTATGGAGTAATAATGACACAGGAAATAAAATAAAATATAGAGTAGTATCAAATGAAAAAGAAGAAGCATCTTTTTTGAGTACAGAAATAAAAGAACTAATTTCTAATGGGATAAAAGAAGAAAATATAGCAGTACTATATCGTACCAATGCTCAATCTCGTGTTATAGAAGAAGAAATGCTTAAAAAAAATATAAAATACCGTGTTGTAGGAAGTTTCTATTTCTATAATCGTAAGGAAATAAAAGATTTACTATGTTATCTAAGGTTAATAAACAACCACAAAGATGATGTTAGTCTACTTAGGGTAATAAACACACCTAAAAGAGGAATAGGAGAAAAGACACTAGATAATCTAACAAATACTGCTACTGAAAACAATACGTCAATATACGAAGCGATAACTAGTGGCAAAGAATTAGAATTTAAGCAATTAATTGAAGAATTAACAAAAGATAGTGAGACATTATCATTAACTGAATTAATAGATAATATCATGAACAAAAGTGGTATAAAGAAAGAATTGACATCATCAAAATTACTTGAAGATGAAATAAGATTAGAAAATTTAAACGAATTCAAATCAATTACAAAAAGTTACGAAGAAGAATATGGATCAGCTACATTATCAGATTTCTTAGAAGAGATATCATTAGTAAGTGATATAACCGAACACCAAGATGGTTCGAACAGGGTAAGTCTAATGACAGTACATTCTGTAAAAGGTTTAGAGTTTGACTATGTCTTTATAGTTGGTATGGAAGAAGGAATATTCCCTCACTATAATGCTATTAATGATGGGTCGAGTTCTGCTATTGAAGAAGAAAGAAGACTATGTTATGTAGCAATAACAAGGGCAAAAAAAGAACTATACATGACAACAGCGGAATCAAGAATGTTATTTGGTAATACTAGTAGAAATGTATCAAGTAGATTTATTGAAGAAATAGATAAAGAATATTTAGATATAGAAACAAAAAATCCAGTAAAGAAAATGGTTTCTACACTAAAAAAAGTAGTAGACAAAAATGCTACTTATGATGTTGGAGAAAGAATAAGCCATACAGACTTTGGAGAAGGAATTGTAATAAGCGTTGACAAGTCAATATTAACAGTGGCATTCCCACATCCTATAGGAATAAAAAAATTAATGAAAGGTCATCCGAATATTACTAAACTATAATAAAAATAAAAGGTGGATTTATGAAAAGAAAAATTATAATTGTTCTGCTTTTGACAATGATAATAACAGAAATAATAATATTGCATAAACAAAATATAAATGCAAGACAAAAAAATAGTGATTTGTTAAAAGAAATAACAGAAAACAATTTAATTGTTAATGATGATATAACACTAGAAAAAGTAAGAAAAGAAAAAGAATCATTAAAAGAAGAAACACAATTAGTTTTTAAAGAAGAAGATATAGTAAATGCTTTTAATGAATTAAAGAAAAAAAGCGAAGTATTAAATGAAGAAATATCTGTATTGGAAAATAATATAATAGGATTAGAAGGTAGTTTAAATTCCCTTCAACAGGAATACAATAAATTATTTAATCAATACCAAGAAAAAAATACATTTTATATAATAGACGTTCCATTCATAAATCAATATCCAAATTATCCTACGGGATGTGAATCAGTAGCATTAACAATACTTTTAAATTATTACGGTGTATCAGTGACACCAGATGACATCATACAAAAACTACCAAAAGGACCAAATCCCTACACAAAAAATGGACTAACATATGGTGGTAATCCAGAAGTAGAATTTATTGGTAATCCATACAGTTTAAATGCCTATGGTGTGTATGAAAAACCAATCGCAGAAGTGGCCAACAAGTTTAAATCGGGTATAACTATAGCAACAGGGACAAGTTTTGATGAAATATTAAAAATAGTAGGAACGGGGAGACCTGTAATAGTATGGACATCCATGTATTTAGCAGCTCCATTCATATCAACATCATGGATATATGAACCGACTGGTGAAAGAATCTATTGGAAGGCTAATGAACATGCCGTAGTACTGATTGGATATACACCTGATAAAGTAATAATATCAGATCCAATAGGTGGTCAAATGAAATATCAATCACTAGCAGTTTTTAGAGAAAGATATAATTACTATGGAAAGAAGGCCTTATATTACTGATGAAAAATAAATTAAGAAAGAAAAAAAACATTACTTTTAAAAGAGCGAAAGGAAATTATATAATATCAACTACTATAATAATACTATCATTTATAGTAATGTTATTTGTATTTTATCAAAATATAACATTAAAAATAGAGAGAAACCAATTGAATGAATATATAGAAGAATATCAATTATTAAATTTAAA
>JAZTXT010000040.1:0-37343 GCA_045636525.1 Bacilli bacterium
TCAATAGATTATATAAAATATATACACAAATATCTATTTAAAGATATTTACGAATTTGCAGGAGAGTTTAGAAAAGTAAATTTTTCCAAACATGAAAAAATATTAAATAATGATTCAGTAGCTTATGGTGATTATCAAACATTAAAAGAATCATTAGAATATGATATATCATTAGAAAAATATAAAGATTATAAAGATATGAATATAGTAGAAGTAATAAACAATATAACTAAATTTACTTCAAGTATATGGCAAATACATCCTTTTAGAGAAGGAACTACCAGAACTACAGCATTATTTATAGAAAAATATCTAGTATCACTTGGATATAATGTAGATAATACTATATTCAAAGAAAAATCAGTATATTATAGAAATGCATTAGTAAGAAGTAATTATTTTAATAATAGTTTAAATATAAAAGAAGATAATAGCTATTTAATTAAATTCTATGAAAATTTATTATTAAGTAAAAACAATAATTTACATTCAAAAGATTTAATAGTAGAAGAATTATTTAAAAATTCTTAAGGAGGAAATATGAGTAATATTTGCGGAGCAATTTATATATTAACAAATCCATCTTTTCCAGATTATGTAAAGATAGGATATTCAAAAAATGTAGAAGAAAGAATAAATAGATTAAACAATTCAGCAGCGGTTCCTTTTGGATTTAGACTGTATGCAACATATGATGTAGAAACAGAATCAGCAGATAAAATATTACATAAAATAATTGATAAATTAAATGCTGATTTAAGAAGTGTAGATAATATAAATGATAAAATAAGAGTAAGAGAATTTTATTTAATAACACCAGAAGATGCATATGAGTTATTAGAAGATATAGCATTAATAAGTGGAACAAAAGAAAGATTACATTTACATAAACCAACAGTAGAAGAAGAAATAGAAGAAAAAACCGCTAAAGAAAATAGAGAGTTAGTAAAGAATAGACATCATTTTAAAGATATAAAATTTAGTTCAAGTTTAACAAATAAAGAATATTATTCCAAAACAAAAGAAGATGGTACTTTAGGAATATATGAAGTAGATACAAATATAGAAATACCAAATAATAGTAATCCATCAAAAAAACAAATCCTATTACAAGCAGTAAAAGATTATGGTGAAGAAGTAGATACTAATAATATAACGTTATATCAATTACAACATAAATTAGAGAAATTAGTAATAAATAAATAGAAAGTATTGTAATAAGATAAAAGTATAGATATGCCCTGTAAGTCTAAGGTCTTACAGGGATTTTTAGTGCCTGTAGTCACTAAAAATTAATTTGGAGCCTTGATGTCTCCAAATTAAAGAATTTTTTTAATTTGTTTATGTAGATATATACTTTATTATTATGAAATGTAATGTTATAATATAAATGTTAAAAATCTTTGCTTTTTGTTCCAAAAAATTCAAAAAAAATTTGATAGAAATATATAAATCAATATTGTAAAATAGTAGCAGTAGGAGGGAAAATATATGCATATAGGTAATAAAATATATGAATTAAGAAAAAGAGAAAATATGAGTCAAGAACAGTTAGCAGAAAAAATAAATGTTACTAGACAAACAATATCAAATTGGGAGACCAATCAAACTATTCCAGATTTATATCAAGCGCTGGAACTAACTAAATATTTTAAAATATGCTTAGATGAGCTTGTGGGTAATGAAGAGTTTACATATGATAATAATGTTGACAAGATATGGCAAGATACAATTGAAATAATAAAAGGTAAAATAAGTACGTTATTTTATGAAACTTGGATAGAAAGTTTAGAACTTGTAGAAATAAATGACAATTCAATTACACTTTTGGTTGAACGTAAATTACATTTAAATTTTGTTAAAAATCACTATGAAAAACTGATTTTAGATACTATTAATAAAATTACAAAATATGAAATAAAGGAAATTAATTATAAAATAAAAGATATTTATTGAAAGTAATATAAATTTTCTACATATTTTAACACAAAAGTATATTTTACATATAATAATCTTAAGGTGATTATATATGAATAATACTGAAGATAGAGAAGTCAAAACCGTTGTAATAGATCCAGGACATGGAGGTTCGGACGCAGGTGCTGTAGGAAATAATATATTAGAGAAAGATTATAATTTATTAATATTACAGTATATGTTTGATAGATTTAAAGAGCTGGGTATCCTCGTAGCGATTACAAGAGATTCAGATGTAACATTATCACCGACTGATAGAACAAATAGTATATTATCTAAGTTCGGTAATTCAAGTGATGTAATAGTAATATCAAATCACTTAAATTCCGGAGGTAGGGTAAGTAAAATTGCAATGGATGAAATATAAGGTGCATAACTTCGTAAGCTCCTTGAATTATCGGCAAAATTTAATATTAGTTCTTGCTTTTTTATAAAAAATGTATATAATATATATTGCCACGGTAATTTGTACTCGTGGGTGTTAAATGTTAATTGTCAATACTATATTGATAATTATTAAGTTAAAGTTTACGTTCATAACTGAACCACCTCGCTTTGACTGAATTGTTGATATTAGTAATGTGAAGAATTGAACTAACATAGTCAATATTCTATCTACTATTATTATACAATAATTAATGTAAG
Source organism: Bacilli bacterium (assembly GCA_045636525.1). Classification (GTDB taxonomy): domain Bacteria; phylum Bacillota_I; class Bacilli_A; order RF39; family UBA660; genus CAG-302. Next base: position 2,623 of record JAZTXT010000040.1, read on the forward strand.
AGGTGCAGCATTAAAAGGGACTAAGTAAATTTTGTATTGTGAAGAATAAAAATTGAAAGGTATTGTTGAACACATCCAATAATGGTGGCTGCAACCAGGATGTGTTTCTTCAATTTTAGGAGGAAAATGAAAAAGAAAATATTTAAACCAAGATATTATCAACATATTGATAAGGTAATAGATATAAAAGATGTTGAGAAAAAAATTAAAAATAAAGATTTTGTAATTAACCATGGTTTTTATCCTTTTTTAAGTTATACTATTGAATTTAAAAAATTTTCTAAAGAAATAAATGAAGATACTAATCATCATTGGAAGATTAAAGAGAGACCGATCAAATATGCAGCACATATAGATAGGTATATATATCAATGGTATTCTTATAACTTGAATAATTGTTATAATGAATATTGTGATAAAAATGATTTGAATGAGTCTGCTATCGCTTATAGGACTTGTTTAAAAGGCAAAACAAATATTGATTTTGCAGCTAAGGCAATCAATTTCATAAAAAAATATGATTCATGTTATATATTAGTTAGTGATTTTACAAGTTTCTTTGATTTTATAAGCCATGATAAATTAAAAAATAATATGTGCAAAGTTTTGAATGTTGAGAAATTAGAAGAAGATTGGTATAGAGTTTTTAAAAGCATGACTAAGTATTCTTATGTCGAAAGATATGATGTTGAAGAATTTTTAATTAACAATGGAATAGAAACAAAGGAAAGTATCAAAATTAGAAATAGTCTTTTTGATAATATTTGTTGGAAAGATGCAAAGAAAAAAATTCGCGATAAGATAAACATAAATAAAGAGGAATACGGAATACCACAAGGATCTCCTTTAAGTGGAGTATTTGCAAATGTTTATATGATTGATTTTGATATTAAGGCTCATGATTATGCCAAAAGTAAAAATGGATTATATATGAGATATTCAGATGATTTAATAATGATAATACCTAAAAATGAAGTTTCATCAATTAGTAAAGTATGGGAGGAACTTAGTGCTATAAAAGAAGAATATCCTACATTAAAAATGAATATCGATAAAACTTCAGGGTATGTATATGAAAATAAGCAAATTATTTCTTTGCATGAACAAATTGATGGAATGCAAAAAGGTGGAAAATTTATTAGTTATCTAGGTTTTTCTTTTGATGGAAAATATATCAGATTTAGAGATAAAACTTTGACTAAGTTTTTTTACAAACTTTATAGAAAAATAGATTCTATGGTATTAAGAGAAAAATATAGAATTCAAAAAGGAAGAAAAAAACATACTAAAATAGATAAACATAGGATCTTAAAAGAATTGAATTCTAGTCAAGGTGAAAGTAGAAAGTTTATTGATTATGTTAATAGAGCAAAAAAAGTGTTTTCAAACGAATATTATATAGTTAATTTCAGGAAAAATATTAAATCTAAAATTTTTGAAAGATTTGAAAAAGAGAAAACGAGAATTAATCAAGTTTAATTGTGTAATAATTTAGATTCAATTAATTTAAAATATTATTTAAAATAAGAATAAGAGAAAAGTTTATGTTATAACTGAACATAGGCTTTTTTTCTTTGTGAAAAAAAGATTAAATTATTATTATAAGAAATGAAAAAGATAAAAATTATACAGTGATGAGTAATTATAATTTTAATAATACTAATTTAAGTTTAAGTGCAAAAGGATTGTTGTTATTAATGTTATCTTTTGCTAAACGATTGGAATTTTTTCTATAAATGGATTAGGTAAAAATTTTAATGAATCGAGAACAACCATTTCAAATACTTTAAAAGAGTTAAAGGACAAATCTTATATAGTTATTTTCGAAGTGCGAGATGGTAATGGCCAATTTAATTATGAGTATATTGTTTATGAAAATCCTAATTTTAGTAATCCAGGTACCCATTAAGGGTACGTGGATTTTTCGTATGCGGTATTTTGATATAATTAAGTATTAAAGAATAATAGCTAACTTAGATAAAACCGAATATTATAAATTTTTGTCTAAATTTTTTAATTTTTATCAAAAAACGACAAAAATATGTTATACTTAATAAGTAAGGAAAGTAAGGAGAACGGATGTATGAAAAATAATAATGAACTTTTAGATACAGCAAAATTAACGTCTAAAGGACAAATTACAATTCCAAAACAAATAAGAGATTTATTAAAACTTGAACAAGGTGATTCGGTAGTTTTTTATGTTGATGAAAATAAAAATATAAAAATAGCTAATAAAAAAGATTGTACAGTCTTACCTGATGAAAATTCAAAGCAAGTTGTAGTAAAGAGAGGTAATAGATAATGAATGATACTATAAATGTAACAAAAGAAGTAAATATGGTATGGAGCATTGCTAATAAATTAAGAGGTCCATATAAGAGTGATAAATATAAAGATGTAATAATTCCAATGGTTATTATTAGAAGATTTGAGTGTGCACTTGCTAAAACTAAGAAAGCTGTTTTAGATGAATATAATAGTGATAAAACAACACCATATCAAATGTTATGTAGAAAATCAGGATATTCTTTTTATAATACCAGTAAGTTTGATTTAAAAGAATTATTAAATGATGCAGATCATATTGCAGATAATTTTAAATCATATATAAAAGGATTTTCTACTAATGTAAAAGAAATAATAGATAATTTAGCATTTGAAAAAGAAATTGATAAAATGGATAAAAATAATAGATTACTTGGTGTAGTTAAGGAATTTTCTAATTTAGATCTAAATCCAGAAACTGTTGATAATCATAAAATGGGATATATATTTGAAGATATAATTAGAAGATTTTCTGAAAATGCTGAAGCCGGTGATCATTTTACTCCTAGAGAAGTCATTAAATTAATGGTAGATATATTACTTTCTGAAGGATGTGACGATTTAATGGCTGCAGGTAAAGCAATTACTATATTAGATGCAGCTTGTGGAACTGGTGGAATGCTAAGTACCGCTAGGGAAACAATTATGAAAATGAATCCTGATGCTGATGTTCAATTATTTGGGCAAGAAGTTAATCCGGAATCTTATGCAATATGTTTAGCAGATATGATGATTAAAGGACAAAATGCTAAAAATATTCGATTCCAAGATACAATGAAAAAAGATTGCTTTTCAGCAACTTTAAATGAACGTGAACAAAAAATGAGATTTGTTATTATGAATCCTCCTTTTGGACAACCATGGGGTGGAAAAGATGCGGCTGAAGGTGTAGAAGAAGCAGTTAAAGAAGAATTTAAATTAGGTTTTAAAGGGAGATTTGGTGCAGGGCTTCCTGCTACTGGTGATATGCAATTGTTATTTATGCAACATGCAATATCAAAATTAGCTGACAATGGTAAAGCTGCAATCATTACAAATGGTTCACCATTATTTTCAGGAGGAACATCTTCTGGTGAAAGCCAAATAAGAAGATGGATGATTGAAGAAGATTTAATTGAATCAATAATAGCATTACCAACAGATTTATTTTATAATACAGGTATTGGAATTTATGTTTTTATACTTTCTAAACAAGACATTAAGAAACCTGAAAGAAGAAATAAAATTCAATTAATTAATGCTACCAGTGAAGAATTCTGGACACCGTTAAGAACATCACTTGGTAAAAAGAGAAAAGAATTATCATTAAAACAAATTGAAAAAATTGTTAATATTTATGCTGATTTCAAAGAAAGTAAGTATAGTAAAATCTTTGATAAAGAAGAATTTTTATATAAGGAGTATGCGGTTTATCAACCATTACAAAGAAGTTATGCTATAAATGATGAAAGAATAGAAAACTTAAGAAATAATGGAACATTTGATAAATTTTACAATCAAGATAAAGTAGAAGAAATACAAATGTTAGATCCTATTCCGTCTAAAGAACAAAAAGAGTTAGATAAATATTTAAATAATAAAAATACATATGATTTAATATTTAATCTTTTGAAGAATAATAAAGCAGATAAAGTATATAAAAATGAAAAAGATTTTCTTGATGTCTTAAAAGATATTTTTAATAATACGGAAGTAAATAAAAGTTTAATTGATAAAATATCAGATGGCTTATCTATTATGGATAAGACAGCAGAAATTCATAAAGATAAAAATAGAAATATTATTTGGGATAAGTCAACAAAGGATGTAGAAATTGTAAAATATACTAAAGAAATTGATGAATATATGCTAGAAGAAGTATTACCACATATTCCTGATGCTAAAGCATTCTTTGAAGAAGATATGAATGCTAAAAATCCGGTTGTAAAAACAGGTGCTGAAATTCCGTTCACAAGATATTTTTATGAATATAAAGAACCTGAAAAATCTGATGAATTAGAAAAACAATTTTTAGAAATTGAATCTTCATTAAATAAAAGAATAGAAGAGTTATTTAAGGAGATATAATTATGTCTAGAATGAAATATAGTGGAGTTGAATGGATAGGAAATATTCCCAAAGAGTGGTCTATAAAAAAGGCTAAATATATTACAAATTTTATAAATGGTTATGCATTTGATTCTGATGAGATGCAAAGTGTTGGAAGATATCCTGTAATAAGAATAGGGGATATTGATGGTAAAACTATAAATTTTGTTAACTGTTTATTTGTAGATAATAATGTTAATTTAGAAAAATATAAAATTATGAAGGATGACTTATTACTAGCTATGAGCGGTGCTACTGTAGGTAAAACAGGATTTTCATATAAAAATTATGAAGCATATATAAATCAGCGAGTTGGTATAATACGTTCGCGCAATAATAAGTTTGTTAATTATTTTTTAAAGACAAGTTATTTTGATGAATTTATTAAATTAATTTCCGTTGGATCAGCCCAGCCAAACATATCATCTACAAATTTTGGTGAGTTTAAAATGACGATTCCATCTAATATAGAACAAAAACTTATAGTAGATTTTCTTGATGAAAAAATTTCTAATATGGATAATATACTGATTAATTTAAATAAGCAAGTCGAAATATTAAATAAATATAGAGTATCATTGATAACCGAAAAGGTAACCAAAGGCTTAAAGAAAGATGTAACATTAAAATCAGCTAAGATAGATTTTATTGATGTTATACCTGAATATTGGAAAGAAATAAGAACTTTAAATGTTTTAAAAATGCCAATAACTGATGGCCCACATGAAACACCGGAATTATATGACTATGGAATACCTTTTGTTTCGGCAGAAGCTGTTTCATCAGGGAATGGGAAAATTGATTTTAATCATATAAGGGGATACATTTCAGAAGATTATTATAAACAATGTTGTAAAAAATATATTCCACAAAAAAAAGATATTTACATGATAAAATCAGGTGCTACTACTGGAAAAGTGTCATTGGTTGACACAGATAAAGTGTTTACTATATGGTCTCCGCTAGCGGTTTTTAGAAGTAACGATAAAATAATTAATTATAAGTTTTTGTTTTATGTGTTAAACTCTAATTATTATCAAATGCAAGTTCAAAATAATTGGTCATATGGAACACAACAAAATATTGGTATGAGAACTCTTGAACATTTAAAAATTGTTTTGCCTCCGTTAGAAGAGCAAAAGGAAATAGTGGACTATTTAGACAAAAAATGTGAACAAATCGATAAAATAATTGAAGAAAAGCAAAAACAAATAGAAAAAATAGAAGAATATAAGAAATCAGTTATATATGAGTATGTAACTGGTAAGAAGAGAGTGGAAGGAGCAGAAGAGTTATATGGATAATTTCTTTAAAGAAAGAAAAGACTATCAAAGATATATTATTGATTATTTAGTTAATGAAAATAAATTTATTGAACGTTATGACAATCAAGGACATTTTAATCCAATATATGCTATGGATACAGAACTTGTAATAAACTTTTTAGAGGAAACACAGCCAGACAAAATGGAACAAATTAGAAAGATACATGATAATGCAAATGAACTGATTATTAAAAGAATTAATGCTGAAATAACAAAGTCTGATAGTAGTCTTATACAAAGGTTAAAAAAAGGTGTATATTTTGATAATAATATAAAATTAGACTTAATGTATGATAAGCCAGCAACAACTTTTAATGAAGAATTAAATGAACAATATCATAAAAATATTTTTTCCGTTATGGAAGAGGTACATTATAAAAAAGATGATAAAGATAGAATTGATTTAGTAATTTTCTTAAATGGTATTGCAATTATTACAATAGAATTAAAAAGTAATCAATCAGTTCAAAATTATGAAAATGCCATTTTTCAATATAAAAATGACAGAGATGCAACAAGTAGATTACTATCATTTAAATTTGGTGCATTAGTAAATTTTGCTATGGATACAAAAGAAGTATATATGTGTACTAAATTATGTGGCAAATCATCATATTTTTTACCATTTAATAAGGGAACTGAAAATGGTGGAAAAGGTAATCCGCATAATGATAATGGATTAAATGTATCCTATATGTGGGAAGATATATTAACAAAAGATACATTATTATATTTAATTAAAAACTTTATATATGTAGAAAAAGAAGAGGAAGAAGATCCTAAAACAGGAAAATTAAGAATAAAAGAAAATCTAATTTTTCCAAGATATCATCAACTAGATGCAATAAGAAATTTAATAGATGATATAGCAATTAATAAAACATCTAAAAATTATTTAATTGAACATAGTGCAGGTTCTGGAAAAACCAAGACAATTGCATGGTTATCTCATAGACTACAATCATTACATGATAAAGACGAAAATAATATATTTGATTCTGTGTTAATAATTACTGATAGAATAGTAGTTGACCAACAATTACAAGCAGCAATAAAAGCAATAGACCATAAAGCGGGATTAATAAAAGTAATGGATGAAGATTGTACTTCAACTGATCTAGGTGATGCACTAAAAAGTAATACTAAAATTATAGTTTCTACAATTCAAAAATTTAGATATATTTTAGATGAAACAAAAAATATATTAAATAAAAAATTTGCAATAATTATAGATGAAGCCCATTCATCAACATCTGGAAAAAATATGGCAGCGGTTACTGAAGTTTTGTCTGACAATGAAGATATGGATGGTGATTCAGTAGAAGATTTAATTATTGATGAGATAACTAGTCAAGGAAAACAAAAAAATATTTCTATGATTGCATTTACTGCTACACCCAAAAAACAAACACTTCAATTATTTGGCAATTTAAATAAAGATGGAAAGCCAGCTCCTTTTCATGTATATGGAATGAAACAAGCAATTCAAGAAGAATTTATAATTGATGTATTAACAAATTATACAACCTACAAAACGTTTTATGAAGTCCATAAGAAAATGGAAGAAAATCCAAAGGTATTCTCAAGTGTTGTAAAAAGAAAAATTAATAGATTTGTAGATATACATCCTACTAATATTGGTCAAAAAGTTGAAATAATTGTTGAGCATTTTAGAAATTGTATTATGAGAGAACTAGGAGGAAAAGCAAAAGCAATGGTTGTTACTTCATTAAGGGAATCTGCAGTAAGATACAGAAATGAATTTGAAAGATATATAAAAGAACATAATTATGAAGATATAAAGGCATTAGTTGCGTTTTCTGGAAAAGTAACAGTTGATGGAAAGGAATATAGTGAAGTAGGAATAAATAATATTCCTGAAAATGCATTAAAAAAAGAATTTGATAAAGATGATTATCAAGTATTATTAGTTGCTAATAAATATCAAACAGGTTTTGATCAGCCTAAATTAGTAGCCATGTACATAGATAAAAAATTAAGTGGAATAGCTGCGGTTCAAACATTATCAAGATTAAATAGAATTTGTCCACCTTACAATAAACAGACATTTATATTAGATTTTAAAAATTCTTATGAAGAAATAAAAAAATCTTTTGCACCTTATTATGATGGAACAATCTTATCTGAAAGTGTTAATCCAGAATCAGTGTATAATCTTATAGATAAAATAGACGCATATAATTTTATGGATTTTGGAGATGTTGAAGAGTTTAATAGACTTGCGTATAAACAAAGGAAAACTATTAATGATAAATTAAAAATGGAAAGTTTAGTTGATAGAGCTCTATCAAAAATAAAGAAGAGAGACAATCAAGAACAATTGGAAATAAAGAAAAATATATCAAGCTTTAATAAATTCTATAGATTTATCATTCAAGCAACAGCTTTTGAAGATGTTGACTTACACAAAAAATACAATTATTTAACTGTTTTATATAAAGAATTAGACGTAACAGGAATTAAAATAGACTTTAATGTAGTACAAGCAGTAGAAATTTCACATTTTGAACAAAGGAAAACAGGCGAATATATAATAGATGATGTGAATTCATCAATTGTTGCAGAACCTGAAATAAAATATGGTAATCCAAGAGTAGTATCTGTTGAATTAGAACAAAAGAGAAGATTGTCTGAAATTATTGAAGAAATAAACCTTGAAAAAGGCGTAAATATAGATCCGGATTTGGCATTTTCATCATTAGAACAAATAAAGGATATATTAATGAACGATGAAAAATTAAAAATAAGTGCAATTACAAATCCATATAGTGAGTTTAGATTTTCTTATTACAGAGGAGTAAATGAAGCACTTGAAGATGGATATGAACATAACAAAGAATTATATAAATTATTATTAGATGATGAGGAAGCAAAAAAACGTATACTTGGAATTTATATGGAAGAAATATATAAAAAATTAACCAAATAAAAAACCAAATAGATTAAATAAGTTTACTGTATAAATATAAATTAACCAAATCAACTATTTCACATATAATAATCTGAAGGTGATTATATATGAATAATACTGAAGATAGAGCTACTAAAAGTGTTGTAATTGATCCAGGTCATGGAGGTTCGGATGCGGGTGCTGTAGGAAATAATATGTTAGAGAAAGATTATAATTTATTAATATCGCAGTATATGTTTGATAGATTTAAAGAACTAGGTATCCCTGTAGCTATTACAAGAAATTCAGATGTGACATTATCTCCAACTGATAGAACAAATAGCATATTATCTAAGTTTGGTAATTCAAGTGATGTAATAGTAATATCTAATCATGTAAATGCCGGAGGAGGCGAAGGTGCGGAAGTAATATACGCCCTAAGAAACAACGACACGCTAGCAAAAAATGTCCTAAATAATATAGGTGCAACAGGCCAAACAACAAGAAAATACTACCAAAGAAGACTACCTAGTGATACTTCAAAAGACTATTACTTTATCCATAGAAATACCGGTAGAACAGAGCCAATAATCGTAGAGTATGGTTTTATAGACAATGCAGAAGATGTAAATTTCTTAAACAACAACTACCAAGCACTCGCGGAAGCCGTAATCTCTGCAGTAGCCAACTACGCTGGGGTACCATACACATCTCCAGAGGGAATAACAACAAATACATATACAGTACAAAGAGGAGATACACTATATTCTATTGCAGCCAAATTAGGAACAACAGTACAGGAGTTAGCATCATTAAATAACCTAACTAGTTCAAACTTAAGTATAGGTCAGGTACTTAGAATACCAACAAAAGAAATTCAAGAAGATGAAGAAAATATTTATATAGTAAAACCAGGAGACTCTCTATATGCAATAGCTAGAGATAATAATACAACTGTAGATGAAATAAAATCATTAAATAACCTAACATCAAATACATTAAGAGTGGGCCAGCTACTAAAACTACCTAGTGCTCTAATCCCTGAAGATACTTATACAGTCCAAAGAGGAGATTCTCTATATTCAATTGCAGGTAAATTAGGTACTACAGTAGATGCGCTAAAAAAAGCAAACAATCTAACAAGTAACCTATTATCAATAGGTCAAGTACTAAAAGTACCAACTCCTGAAGATGAACAAACAGGAATAACTTATACAGTAAAAAGTGGAGACTCACTATACTCTATAGCAAGAGAATTTAACACAACTGTAGATGCTATAAAAACTGCAAATAACTTAACATCAAATCTACTAAGTATAGGTCAGGTACTATCTATTCCTAGTGAAACAGGACTAGAGACAACATATACTGTCCAAAGAGGAGATTCACTATATTCAATAGCAAAAAAATTTGGTACTGATGTAAATACTTTAAAAGAATTAAATAACTTAACATCAAACCTATTAAACATAGGTCAAATACTAATAGTAAGATAATTATGAAGGAAATATAAAAACATATATTTCTTTTTTAATACTTTATATATAATTGTTAAAATATATTAAAATTAAACATCCGACAATTTGTCGGGTATTGAAATGCGTATAATCTAACTGTCCCCAAAATGAGGACAATTGAAAAATATGATAAAATCCACGATATCTGTTGATATGTAAAATATAATAAAATGAAGTGACTACAAAATGTAGTCAGTAAGTTAACAAAGTGGTCACAAATTGTGACCAGTTAAGCTAATAATAACTGTCGACAAATTGTCGACAAATGAAAAAAATTGTACGAAGAAATCGTACAACTGAAATTAAACTGTACGATAAAAACGTATGGTTGAAATCAAACGTACGATAAAAACGTACAGTTGAATATCAACAAAACCTGTGGACAAACAAAAAATAACTACTATAAATGCACAGTTCATGTGTATAAGTAATAGTTATTTTAATTTTATCCTAAATAATTAACTTAAGTATAACTACTTAACCTCTTCCTTATTATTCTTAATATCCATAACAATAGGCAAGATAATAGGAACTCTACCAGTCTTATCAGACAATATTGGTAGTAGACCATTAATCATCTCATTCTTCATATCATTAAAGTTAAATACCTTCTTCTTAAGCTCACTATTAATAATCTCTTCAGCTTTAACCTGAATATCTCTAATCAAATCAGTATTCTCATTAACTAAGATATACCCTCTAGTAGTAATCGCAGGACTACCAAGAAGTACCTTGTTCTCTATATCAATATTAGCAATAATAACAAGAATACCATTGTTACTCATAAGAATTCTGTCCTTTATAACAGCGCTTCCTACTTCACCAATACGAGAACCATCTACATATACTTCACCAGCTTGAACCTTACCACCGCGAGTAAGCTCTCCTTTAACTAAGTCAAGTACATCTCCGTTCTCACATATAAAAGTATTCTCTTTGGGTACATCACACATAACTGCTAAGTCAGTATGAGTCTTAAGCATTCTAAACTCACCATGATAAGGAACAAAATATTTAGGTTTAAATAATCTCATCATAAGTTTAAGTTCTTCTTGATTAGCATGCCCTGAAGAGTGAATATCAGTCATATTATTAGTAAATACCTTAACGCCTTTCTTGTATAACTTATTAATAGTCTTAGATACAGAAGCAGTATTTCCTGGAATAGGAGAAGACGAGAATATAACAATATCATCAGGTCTCAAACTAATCTGTCTATGAGTACCACTTGCAATTCTAGAAAGTGCCGCTAGTGGTTCCCCCTGACTACCAGTACAAAGTAAACATACCTCTCCTGGTTTCAAATGATTAGCTTCTTCCGCAGTAACAATAATACTACTATCCTTAAAGTATCCACATTTAAGCGCAATATCTACAGTATTCTCCATACTTCTACCAAATAGCGCAATCTTCCTATTATTCTTTTTGCAAGTTTCTATAATATGATTAATTCTATATACATTCGAAGCAAAAGTAGCAAGAATAATTCTTCTATGCTTATAAGCTTCAAATATCTCGCCTAAATTCTCGTCAACAACAGATTCACTAAGAGATACGCCGGCAGATAGTGCATTTGTAGAGTCGCTCATAAGAACAGATACTCCCTCTTCACCAATCCTAGCCATCTTATGTAAGTTAGCAACAGGACCAATAGGAGTCATATCCATCTTAAAGTCTCCAGTCATAACAATTCTTCCATCAGGAGTACCTATAGATAAACCATGAGAATCAGGAATAGAGTGGGTTGTTCTAAAAAATTCAATATTAAAAAATTTAGTTTTAATAACAGTATTTTCTTCATATACAATTAAATTTTTATAATAAATATTTCTTTCTTCTAATTTCTTTTCAATAAGTTCTTTAGCATTTTGGGGAGCATAAATCTTAGGTATTTCCACTGTTTGTAATAAAAATGGAATACTACCTATATGATCTTCATGTCCATGCGTAATAATAAGTGCTTTAATTTTACTTTCGTTTTCCTTTAAAAAAGTGTAGTCAGGAATAACATAGTCGATACCAAGTAGCTCATCATCAGGAAACATAACACCAGAGTCCACGATGATAATCTCAGAATTATGCATAACAACATACATATTCTTCCCAACTTCACCAAGTCCCCCTAAGGGGATAATTTTAGTATTCATTAAATTCTCCTTTCATTAAATTTCTTCGTTAATAAATAAAACTAAATATAATAAAAAATTTAAAAGAATAACCACTGCTTACTAATTATACTATAAAATAATTAAAAAAGCAAATGGTACTTGTTATATTTTTTTGTTCCCTTCGAGCCTAAGGTCTCTCTGGGATTTTGTAAGCCTTATGGTCTTACAAAATAAATTTTAAAGCCTGTAGTCTTTAAAATTAGATGTATTATTTAAGTATATAAAAAGATAATCAAAAGATTACCTTATCACATTACTTTTAATACTATAGTTATCATCCTTAATATAACTAATATCATATCTATCTAAATCAGATATATCAATAGTACCATTTTTAAGAGCACTACTAATAGTCTCCTCAAATTCATTTTCATATCTAACAATCATATACTTATCCTTAATACATTCCCAGTAGTAGGCATAATTATCATCAGAATAAAATTCTTCAAGTGCTTCAGCACAAGCAAAGTCTTTGATATCTTTGGTGGTATCAACAATCTCTATAACGTCACCAATATCAGAACGACTAATACTACAAGAAAACTTAGTACTCTTAGCTTTTATCTGAGGAACAGAATATTCAGGACAATTATAAGTGTCATAGAAGACCCCTCTATATACAGAGTATAAACAATCACAATCATCTGTAATAGCAAATATAGGTCTATTAATAGTAAAAATACAAACTATATCAATGACAATAGATAAAATAATAATACCAATAATAATTAAAAATATCTTAATAAATTTCTTCATAATACCTCCGTTTACTTAATAGTTTTATTAATATACATACCATATAAAATAGATACAATAGTTAAAAATACAGGAGCGATCCATATAGAAATAATATTCTCAGTACCATTAAATATAGATAAAGAGTTAACCAAAATATGAGTAATGATACATGGCCATAAACTTTTACTTTTATAAAATAAAGTAACAAATAAATAACCTGCTGCAGTAGCATACATAATCTGCATCAAAGTAGGAAGTATTTCTGCTCCATTAAGTAAATTAATAATATGACCAATACCAAAAGTAACTGAAGATACTATTATCGCAGTCTTTACATTGTCCTTTTCCATCATCTTAAATAAGAATCCTCTAAAAATAATTTCTTCAAGAAATCCAACACCTATCATAGATATAATATAAAATATAATCTCGCTAGGAGTATTTTCTATATTAATACCAATCCATAAATTAACAGATATAATCAAAATTAAAGGAATAAAATAAAGATATTTTTTAGGATTAGGAAAAGAAGTTAAACCATAGTAACTACCGAGTTTATTCTTAATAATAAATATAATAATAAGAACAGATAATAAAATATTAGTAATTGATGTTCTATAATCAGTCATACCAAATAAATTAATACATAAGGAATTAACTAATATATATATTACAATAAGTAACATACAAAATAAAAATTCATGTTTTTTATAAAATTTCTTCATATCATCACCATAAATTACTATTTCTTTTGAGTAAGTTCTTTAATTTTTTTAGTGTCTTCAATATAAGATTCAACATAACCACAATTAGGACATACAGCACATTTTGTTTTTCCTAAAGGTAACTTAAATATTCCTTTCTCTCTAATATCAATGCCATATTGGCCATTAGAAACCATAATCCTTAAATCTTCTACCATTATAGTTCTACACCTTAAACATTCTCTCATACATACCTCCATAAATTACATACTATTACACCATAAGTATATCACATATTTACTAAAAATAAATAAAAAGATAGTTATATTAAATAACTATCAAAAAAATTATTCACTCTCCCCATAACTAGCAAGTAGTTCCTCATCAAAATTAATAATCTTACCACTAGGTAAAAGTAGAATTCTATCAATTCCAACACTTTTAATAAACTCTGCATTATGACTAACCATAATAATAGTGCCAGAGTAATCCCTAAAATTATCACCAATAATCTTTTGTGTTTCAGGATCTAAGTGATTCGTAGGTTCATCTAGTAAAAGTAAGTTAGCCTTAGTAAGCATAATTTTGCAAAGTGCTACTCTTGCTTTTTCGCCAGGAGAAAGTACCTCTATCTTCTTAAATACATCATCACCCTTAAAGAGAAAACTACCAAGAATATTTCTAAGTTCTTTTTCTCCGTATGCTTTATTATCAACATTTTCTAGAATAGTTTTGTCTATTTCTAATAGTTCTAACTCCTGTGCGTAGTAGGCCACCTCCACATCTCTACTTAAAGAAATATTACCACTATTTGGAGTTAAATAACCCATAATAAGTTTAAGAAGAGTACTCTTACCAACACCATTAACACCAAGTATTAAAAATCTTTCACCTCTATTAATAAGAAAAGATAAATTATTATAAAGTAGTTCCTTATTAGGGTAATTAAAATAAAGATTATCAATAACAAGAGGTACTCTAGGACCTATCTTATTCGGAGTAATATTAAGTTTAACTCTGCCATATAACTTATCTCTAATAACGCGTTCTTCAAGTTTCCTTTCAAGTTTCTTCTCTCTATCTTTTCCCATTCTCTTTAAACTATGATTAGTCCTTGAAGCTGCACTTGCTCTTTCTACAAATTTTTCAAGTTTTCTAATTTCTTTTTCTTGTTCCTCCATAAGTCTTTCCCTAAGTTCATTTTCAAGTTCTAACTTTTTCTTATATACATCATAATTACCATCATACATAGAAATTTTATGATTATTCTTATTAATATACATAATCTTATTAACAACGCTATTAAGAAAGTTAGTATCATGGGAAATAATAAGTACCATACCTTTATATTTTCTTAAATAGTTAACAATAAAAGTCCAAGTATCTTTATCTAAATGGTTCGTCGGTTCGTCAAGTAGAAGTATCTCCGGTTTCGAATATAGTACTCTAGCAAATGCAATCTTTGATTTCTGCCCACCAGATAAATCTTTAAGTTTCATATCAAGTAAATCGAGGTTAATATTCATATTATCAATAAGACTAAGTAGAATACTCTCATAACTATATGCTTCATAATAATCAAGTCTATTTTGAACATAGTTAATTCTCTTCATAATCTTATCTTGATCATCGTCAGTAGCTATCTTTTCATATAAAGATTGTAGTTCATCTTCTAATTTCTTTATAGGTCTAGCACTAAGTAAATAATCAAATACTGTAATATTCTCATCACCTATAATAATTTCTTGAGGTAAATAACCAATTCGTTTATCTTTGGTAATAATTTTTCCACTGTCAAGTTCTTGCTCTTTTAAAATAACCTTAAATAAAGTAGTCTTACCAGCACCATTAACACCAACAACACCAATTTTATCATTATCCTGAACAGTAAAACTAGCACTGTCATAAATAACATTCAAATTAAAAGCAAGATTTAAGTCTCTACCAATCATATTATTCACCTCAAACTTAACATAAATTATACAATAACATGTACAAAAATACAATAATATAGCTAAATAAAAAAGGCCCATTAATTTGGGCAATATTTCAATCTAAAAGAACATTCTCTGTCTAATTTCATCTACAATTCTCTTACTATAAGAAAGAATAAATGTAAGCGTGCTTATAATTGTAATAGGAAGCGCTGCATAAAATGACCAATTATAATTAATAAAATTGAATCTAAATAAATCAATACATGCTTCTACTGCAATAATAGTAAGCCCACTAAATAGAAGTCCCAAAGAAAGTTTCTTTAAAAACTCCCCCTTCTTCCTTTTGATCAAATAAGTAACAAGCGTAATATATATCCAAACAATAAATATAAATGGAAGTACCAAATATAAATACCAGTGCATACCATGAGTCATATATGCAATAAATAACATAAATAGTTCAGTACTAACTAGATGAACAATTAAGGATATATAAATATTTTTAATAACTGCAAAAGATAGATGGGTACCTAAATATAATATTGAAGCTACTACATATAAAGACCAAGTAATGGTTCTAGAACTAGCGTAGTCTAAAAGTAGTATTAAAAAAGAAGTAATCATTAAAATAAATATAACAATTTTAGATAAATATTTATAATTAATTTTCTTAAAACTTTCTACATTATTAGAGTAGACAGGTTCATATTCCACATTTATTTTATTAGGATTAATAACCTTAGTATTACAAAGTGGACATTTCTTTTCAGAATTTTTAAGTTTTACACCACAGTTTACACAATATGACATTTTATTTACCTCCCATTATTACTTTCTATTGTAACAGGAATCCCCATTTCAACTAATTTAGTAAAGAATAATCTTTCAAATTCAGATTCTTTAATCTTTCTAGAAAAAGATATATATATATTATTTTTATAACTAACACATCCGCATGATCCAGGTTTACCTCTAGCTCTGCCAATCATAAAACCAAGTTCCTTTACATAATTAGACATTTCCCCCGGAACATCAATTACACCAAGATTAGATAGAGTAGTAGAGTTAAATCTATCACCAAGTAATCTTTCACTCATAGATAGAATATGTTTCTTAATAAACATAGGAATTAATCTAACAAAATAATTATTAGATAATTTAACATTCGCAGTTATCTTTGCATTAATTCTCTTTTCATTAAGAAGAATATCCATGTTACCCTTAACTTCCTTAATAATCTCTTCCAAAGTATAATGACCATACTTAGTATCAATACCAACATTAACATAAGAAGAAAAGTTTCTCATCGTAGTACTTCTATATATCTTTCTTAAATTAACAGGTATAGATATCTTAATAGCTTTTTTCTTCTTTCTTGAAATACTATCTTTCTCCTGTATTTCTTGTATAGCTAGTATCATAACTGAAGCCAAAAACTGAGTAACACTACAGTTATATTTTTCACATTCCTTTTTAATACTCTTAATAGGTATAGTACCGGTAATAATATTAATAATATTTTTATCTAGTAGAGTGCCTTTAACATGATAAGCAGAAGCTTCTTTGTCTAATAGTCCCATATCTCTAGCATATTTTTTAAAACTATCAGAATATTCCTCTGAATTAACTTTATCATTAGGATTTAATATTTTATCAGTATATGTAATATATATGTTATGTTTAAGTCTTAGATATTCACATGTTAAAGTAAGTAAAAAAGTAATAGCACCAGTACCATCGGTTAGCGCGTGAAAGTATTCGATAGCAATTCTCTTGTCAAAATAACGTATTCTAAACATAAAACCATTATTCTTTTTAAAGTCAATTCTAAGCATAGGATTATTAACATCTTCTTCTATATCAGGAGTACCATCAATATGTTTAAAATAACACCAAAATAAACCTTGTTTTAACTTATAACTAAAAGAAGGGAATCTCTTCATAACATTATTTAAAGCAGCATTAAGTATTTCTTTATCTACTTTCTCTTTCAAAGTAACAGTCATTCTAAACATAGCGGCATATTTTCTAGATAGAGTAGATGGATATATAGTCGCAGCATTATCAAGTTTAATCCAACTAGGTATTTTATTATCCATAAATATATCATCTCCTATCTAAATATTAATATCTTTTGTTGTTATTTATTATAACATATATCCTGATATTTTTATATATTTTTTTATTCCTTCGAGCCTAAGGCCTCTCTGGACTTTTTAGAGCCGCAAAGGTCTCTAAAAAGAAATACTATTTTAGTGATAAAAATAACAAAAACACTTGTATTTATTAGCTTTATTGTGTTATAATATAGGTGTCTTGAGGAAGAGTGGCATAAAAATCCACTCTTTTATGTATATTTAGGGAGGAAAAAATGATAGAAGAACAAGTAAAAAAACTAATTGAAGGACCAGTTGCAGAACTAGGAGTAAATATCGATTCAGTAACACTTGAGAAAGAAAGTGGAGCACTATTTTTAAGAATAGTAATCGATAGAGATGAAGTAATAGACGTTGATACATGTGTTGAAGTAACAAATGTAATTAATCCATTACTAGACGAAGCAAATTTAATTGAAGAATCATACATGTTAGATGTATCTACAAAGGAGAAGGGAAGATAAAAATGAATCAAAAACAAATAAAAGAATTTATGAAAGCATTAGATGCGATCATAGAAGAAAAGAAAATAGATAAAAAAGTAGTTGTTGAAGCGTATGAACAAGGTATAGCAGCAGCCTACAAACAAGAATCAGGGTTACCTAATGTAATCGCTAAATCAGATTCTGAAACAGGAGATGTAAAACTATATACATATAGAACTGTAGTTGAAGAAGAAGTAACTAACGAAGAAACAGAAATATCTCTTGAAGAAGCAAGAAAGATAGTTGATGATATTGAAGTGGGAGAAATCATACTTGGTAATGAACTTCCAATGATAACATTTGGTAGAGTAGCAGCAGGAAAAGCTAAACAAATCGTAGTACAAAGAGTTAAAGAAGCTGAAAAGCAAAGTATATCATCAGAATTTGAAGATAAAGATGGAGAGTTAATGGTTGGTACATTATCAAGAGAAGACCAAAATAACTACTTTGTAGACCTAGGTAGATGTAGTGGTATTCTACCAAAAGATCAAATTATACCTGGTGAAAAATTAGTTATGGGTTCATCTGTAAAAGTATATGTATCTAAATTAGAAATTGGACCTAAGGGACCATTCATTATGTTATCAAGAAGTCACTATGGATTCGTAAAGAGATTATTAGAAATAGAAATACCGGAACTAGCAGATGGAACGATTATGTTATATTCAGTAGCTAGAGACGCTGGTAGTAGAACAAAAATTGCTGTATATACAGAATACACAAATGTAGATCCACTAGGAGCAGTAATTGGTGAAAAAGGAAGAAGAATAGCTAATGTATTAAAAGAACTAGGTGGAGAAAAAATAGATGTAATTCTATATGATGAAGATCCAGTTAAATTCATAGCAAATGCATTAAGTCCAGCTAAAGATGTTAAAGTAACTATCAAAAATGCAGATAAGAAAGAAGCACTAGCAGTAGCAAATGATTCTAACCTTTCGTTAGCAATTGGTAGAAAAGGTCAAAATGTTAAACTAGCATCTCGTCTTACACATTATAGAATTGAAGTTAAAAGTGAGGCACAGCTAGCGGAAAGTCCTATGACACTTGAAGAACCAGTAATCGAAGAAGAAATAATTGAGGAATAATATGAAAAAAATCCCATTAAGAAGATGTGTGGTAACTAAAGAGCAATTACCAAAAGCTGAGTTACTAAGAATAGTAAAAAACAAAGAAAACGAAGTTTTCATAGATTTAACAGGAAAAGCAAATGGCCGTGGTGCATATATTAAAAAAGATGTAAATGTATTAAAAACAGCTAAAGATAAAAAAATACTTGAAAGAACACTAGAAACTCAAATAAATGAAGGCGTATATGAAGAAATAGAAAAAGTAATAACAAATATTTAATAGGAGGTGGATACATATGATGAGTGTATCAGAATATGCAAGTGATGTAGGTAAGAAAGTAAAGGACATTCTAAGTCTATGTAGTAAATTATCAATATCAGTAAGTAGTGAAGAAGATATGTTATCAGATGATGATATTATTATGTTAGATAACGAAATAGCCACGCTAGAAAATGATGAAGAACAAGAAGAAACTATATCAGAAGAAGATATAGAAGACTTTGAAGATTCATATGAAGAAGAATTAGAAGTACTTGAAGAAAAAGCAAAACCTATCAAGAAAAAGAAACCTATAAAATTAGAAGAAGATAAAGATGATTTTAAAGAAAAAAGAAAAGAAATGTATAAACATAAAGAAAAATTAAAATCAAATGTTTCTGAAGAAGAAGAAAATGTAGTTTTATATAAAGAAAATATGACAGTAGCAGACTTAGCTTCTGCACTAGAAGTAGCACCCGCTATGATAATAAAGAAAATAATGACACTAGGAATGATGGTTACAATAAATGCAGGAGTAGACTTTGATACTGCCGAAATAATAACAGCAGACTATAATAAAACACTTAAAAATGAAAGCACAAGAGACGAAGTTAATTTTGAAGAACTAGAAATAGTAGATAATCCTGAAGATTTATTAGAAAGACCACCAGTAATAACAATTATGGGACATGTTGATCATGGTAAAACAACACTTCTAGATACAATTAGAAAAACAAATGTAGCTAGTGGTGAAGCAGGTGGAATAACGCAGGCAATAGGTGCATATCAAATAGAATATCAAGGAAAGAAATTAACATTCATTGATACTCCAGGACACGCTGCATTTACAGAAATGAGAGCTCGTGGAGCATCAATAACAGATATAGTAATAATTATAGTAGCAGCAGATGATGGAGTAATGCCTCAAACAAGAGAAGCAATAGATCATGCTAAAGCAGCAGGAGTTCCAATAATAGTAGCGGTAAATAAAATAGATAAACCAACTGCTAATGTAGAAAGAGTATTAACAGAAATGTCTAATGCTGGTATCCAACCAGAACAGTGGGGCGGAGACGTAATGTTCGTAAACATTTCGGCAGCAACCGGACAAGGTATAGATGATTTATTGGAAAGAATATTACTACTTAGTGAAATGGAAGAGTTAAAAGCAAATCCAAATAGATATGCTATGGGTACAGTAATAGAATCTAAATTGGATAAAAATTCCGGTGTAATAACTAATATACTTGTACAAAACGGAACATTAAGATTAGGAGATCCAATCGTTGTAGGAACTATTTCAGGTAAAGTAAGAACATTAAAAAATGATAAAGGAGAAAATCTAGTTGAAGCACTTCCTTCAATGCCTGTATCAATAACAGGATTATCAGATAGTCCTTCAGCGGGAGATAAATTCATGGCATTTGAAAGTGAAAAGAAAGCTAAGGCAATTGCTGAGCAAAGAGAACTAAATGAAAAAGAAAGAAAAAACAAGCCAAAAACAGCAGTATCACTTGATGACCTATTTAATAGAGTATCAGAAGGAGAAAAAGAAATAAATATCCTTCTAAAAGCAGATGTTAAAGGTAGCGAAGAAGCTGTTAAAAATGCCCTTTTAAAATTAGATGTTGAAGGAATAAAAATAAATGTTATAAGAAGTGGAATAGGAACAATATCAGAAAGTGACGTTTCACTAGCAGACGCTTCCAATGCCATAATTATTGGATTCAATATAAGACCAGATCATAAAATAACTGAAATGGCAAAAGATAAAGGAATAGATATTAGATTATACGATATCATCTATAAAGTAGTTGAGGAAATGGAAGCGGCTCTAAAAGGAAAACTTGAGCCAGAATACGAAGAAAAGGTACTTGGAGAGGCTGAAGTAAGAAAAATATTTAAATTTTCTAAAGTAGGAACAATTGCTGGTTCCTATGTAACTTCGGGTATTTTAAAAAGAGGAGCTAAAGCAAGAGTAATAAGAGATGGTGTTATTGTAAATGATAGCGTTATTGCATCACTTGCAAGAGAAAAAGACCAAGTAAAAGAGGTAAAACAAGGCCTTGAATGTGGTATAACAATTGAAAACTTTAATGATATAAAAGAGCATGATGTTATTGAAGCATATGAAATGGTAGAAATAAAAAAATAATAATAAGAGTAGGAAATTTAAAATATGAAAAAACAATATCACAATTATATGAGAGACCAAAAAAATAAACTACGTCAAAGATTAGATGGTCAAGAAAGAGCTCTACAAAAAATGATTGACTCAAAAGTAAAATATGAAGAAAATTATGGTAAATATCCAGAATTATTTGAACTTGGTGAATTAGATCGAATAGGAGGGCACAACCCACAAATCATAGATGATAAAGATATGAAAAAATCATATGAATATGGGTTCTTTAAAAAAGGAAGTAAAACTCTAGCAGGAGAATTTGCAAGAGATAAACATTCAATAGAAGAACAAAGACAATTTGGTATTAGAGACTTAAATAACGGTGTAAAAAATGAAGAATTATTTAATTTAACAGATTATCCAAACTATATGAATGGTAGAATATATCAAATGGGTAGAAACATTTATAAATATATTGAAGAAAATAATCTTGAAATTGATAAATACATCAGTATTATGTCTATAATATATCCAAATATAGCAAATCCAGAATTTAAAATAGGATATTATGAACAAAAAGAAGAAATAGAGGAAAAAAATAAAAAAATAAGGTAGGTAATAAAATGGGATATTATGAACAATCAAACACAGAAAATAGTAGAGGAAATAGAAGTACTGCTACTAGAAATAGTGTATTTAACAAAATATCAAATTCAATCATGAGAGAAACAACAGAGAAAAAAGCAAAAGAGAGAGAAATGGAACGATACGAAACACAAGGAAATGGCAAATACATAATGACTGGTTCTAATGATAGAGTTAATGGTATTGATTTTAGAGGGCATCTTTATAAAAATGAAGATGATAGTAAATCATATTACTACGGATATATTCATCATGGTGGAAGAAGATTATTTGCAATAGTGGAAGAATTAGTAAAAGAAGGAAAATTAGAAGAAGTTGCTTTAATAGCAGAAAGAGATTACAATCATGATCTTGAAAAAGGGCACTTAGGAATGGTAGAAAATAATAGCGTATATATGGAAGCATTTGATAAAATAGCAAGTAAAGGAAAATCTAGATAATATGAACTTTAAACCAGGTACAAAAGAATATAGATTAACTGTTGAAGAAAAAGGTTGCTGTGGCGAATTAAATACTATTGGTAAAATTGCTTATTTTATAGAAACATTTTATGGAATAAAACTTGAAGATAAAGATATAAGAGAAGTACTACCAGTAGCAGAACCAACTAAAACTATAAGTTTCCAAAGTGGTTATAAAAATGGAAAAGCACTAGTAGATAATGGTTTCACAAAAGAACATTATTTAGAATTCTATAAAAATACAAGAACAAAAATAAAAGAAAAATTAGATTCAATAGAAATTACAAAAAAATTAAAATAGACAAGGAGAATTACTATGAGTATAAAATTAGAAAGATTAGGAAACATCTTTGTTGAAGCAATATCAAAAGCTATTCATGAAGAGGTAAAAGATGATGATATAAAGTTTGTAACAATAACCGCAGTAGACATTTCAAGCGATTTATCTTATGCAAAAGTGTATTTTACAAATTTAATTGATGCTGATCGTGAAAAAGTTACAAAAGCATTAAATAGAGCAAGTGGTTTTATAAGAGGAAAACTATTTGACATGGTAGAAATAAGAAAAATGCCAGAATTAACATTTGTTTATGATGAATCAATAGAATATGGTAACAAAATAGAAAAAATCATAAATGACATTAATAAGGAGGACGAGTAATGAACAATATTATTAGCGAAATAAAAAAAAGCAATAATATTGTTTTGCTTTGTCATAATAATCCAGATGGAGATGCAGTAGGTAGTACTATTGCTATATATCATATATTAAGAAAACTAGGGAAAGAAGTAGATATAGTTATTGATAAAGTACCCTCAAAGTTTAACTTTATTGAAGGTTATGAAAATATACAAACTTCCTCTGATAAAAAATATGATGTAGCAATTATATTAGATACTGCGAGTATCGAAAGGTTAAATAATCCAAATAATATTATAGAAGATATTCCAAGAAAAATAGTCATAGACCATCATGGTAGTAATACACATTACGGTGATGTGAATTTTGTTGACAGTAGGCCAGCTTGCTGTGAAGTTGTATATAATTTAGCAAAAGAAATGGATATTGAAATAGATGAAAATATAGCAACTTCTCTATGTTCAGGGCTACTTACTGATACTGGCGGGTTATCCCATCCTGATGTAAAACCATCAACATATGAAGTGGCAGCTTCTCTAAGTAACATCGTAGATATTCCTTCTATTCATAAAAAAGTATTAGGAACTATCACTAAAGGTCAATTTGAATTAAATAAAATAGGCACTCAAAATTTAGAATTCTATAAAGATGGACAAATAACATTTACCTATATTACTGAAGAAGATTTGATAAATTTAAATCTAGAAAAAAGTGATGCTGACATTATAGCTAATTTAGGAAGAAATATTGAAGGAGTAGAAGTAGCTATCTACATAAGAAAATATAAAGATGAAAACAGAGTATCTCTTCGTTCAAATAATAATATAGATGTAAATGAAATAGCCAAAATTTTTGGATGTGGTGGACATAAAAATGCAGCCGGAATATCAACAACAATGGATTTTAATGAACTCAAAGAAAAATTAATATATGAAGTAGGTAAGAAGATAGATGAATGGAATCTTAGTAGTAAATAAACCTTATGGTTATACAAGTAGAGATATCGTAAACATAGTATCAAAAACATTAAAAACAAAGAAAGTAGGACATACAGGCACATTAGACCCAATAGCAACAGGTGTATTAGTTCTTCCTATTGGAAATGCTCTTAAAGTAGCAGAACTTATAACTGCTGAAAAAAAAGAATATATAGCAAAAGTAATATTAGGCTATGAAACAGATATGCTAGATGTAACAGGAACAGAAATAAAAAGAAATAAACCTACTTGTACAAAAGAAGAGTTAGAAGAAGTATTAAAAAAATTTATAGGTAAAAGTAATCAACAGGTACCTATGTATTCAGCTGTTAAGGTAAATGGCAAAAAACTATATGAGTATGCAAGACAAGGTATTGAGGTAACTCCTCCAACTAAGGAAATTGAAGTATATAGTCTTGAGCTAATTAGTGATATAGAATATCTAGAAGATACTATTGAATTTACAATAAAATGCAAAGTAAGTAAAGGTACATATATAAGAAGTCTAATAAGAGATATAGCCTATAAATTGGGTACTTATGGCACCATGAAAGAATTAAATAGAACTGGGCAAGGTATCTTTTCGCTTGAAGATTCTTATACACTAGAGGATGTTCAAAATAACAACTATAAACTAATGTCTATAAAAGATGCACTACCAAATATAAAAATAACAAGAGTAGAAGAACTACTACTAAAGAAAATAAAAAATGGTATGGTTATAGATTCATTCTTTGAAGAAGAACTATCTTTAATCGTAGACAAAGATAATAAAGAAATAGCAATATATAAACAAAATGGAGAAGGTAAAGTAAAACCATATAAAATGATTGAGGTGTAGTATGAGTAAAATAAAGGTAATGAGTGAACTACTATCTAACAAAATTGCAGCTGGTGAAGTAGTAGAAAAAGTAGTATCAATAGTAAAAGAACTAGTGGAAAATTCAGTAGATGCCAAAGCTACTTATATAAAGATAGATTTAAAAGAAGCAGGTCTTCGTGAAATAATAGTTACAGATGATGGTATAGGAATGGAAAAAGAAGATGCCATTCTTGCATTCCAAAGACATGCCACAAGTAAACTATATACAGATGATGACCTATTTTCTATAAACTCATTAGGCTTCCGTGGTGAAGCATTACCTTCAATTGCCTCAGTATCTGAAATTGTCCTAAAAACATGTCAAAATGAAGTAGGAACACTAGTGCATATCAAAGGTGGTAAAATACTAGAAAATAAATCTTCAGATGCCAGAATAGGTACACAAATTACCGTATCAAACTTATTTTATAATACACCTGCTAGACTAAAACATTTGTCAAGTCCATATGCAGAGTTGTCAAATGTTGTCGAATATGTAAATAAAATGGCATTATCTTATCCAAATATTAAGTTTAGACTAACTAATGATGAAAAAGAATTATTAAATACAGATGGCTCAGGTAATCTACTTAAAGTAATAAAATCAATATATGGATTAGATATAGCAAAAAGAATGTTAGAGATAAATGTATCAAATGATGACTATGAAGTATCAGGCTATATTTCTATGCCTGAGATAAATCGTTCTAGTAGAAATCATATGACAGTACTAGTAAATGGAAGGGTAGTAAGAAATCAAATATTAAATAAAATAATAAATGATGCATACTCATCTTTCAAAGAAGATACAAGATATCCAATTGTAGTAATAAAAATAAATACAGATCCAACATTAATAGATGTAAATATTCATCCATCAAAACAGGATATAAAATTCAGTAATTTTGAAGAATTAAAAATATTGATATCAACAGCCATTGTGGATACAATAAAAACAAAGTTATTAATACCTAAAATAGAAATAAAAGAAGAAAAAAAGGAAGTTAAGTATGAAAATATTTCTTTAGATTTAGATAGAAATATAGTATCTGATA
Source organism: Bacilli bacterium (assembly GCA_045636525.1). Classification (GTDB taxonomy): domain Bacteria; phylum Bacillota_I; class Bacilli_A; order RF39; family UBA660; genus CAG-302. The sequence goes on from JAZTXT010000040.1 coordinate 29,074, forward strand.
TATCAAGTATTAATGTAGAAAATAAAACAAGACTAACGGACATAATTAACTTTAATTATGAGACAAATAACGAACTAGATACAGAAGATAATAAAGATGATAATGATACAGAAATAGAAACAACATATGTTGAAGAAATAACAGAAAAAGAAAAATTACCAGAACTATATCCTGTAGGACTAGCTCTTGGAACATACATAATATGTCAAAATGAAAAAGGTATTTACTTGATAGATCAACATGCCGCAGAAGAAAGAGTAAACTACGAAAAGAATTATTATCTATTATCACATCCAAATAACGATGTAATATCACCATTAGTATCTATAGTTATTGAATTTCCGCTAAACGAATTCTTAAAAATAAAAGAAAACATAGATATATTAAAAGACTTAAATATAGAAATAGAAGAGTTTGGTAGTAATGCATTTAGAGTAGTATCTCATCCAACATGGTTTCCTAAAGGTAATGAAGAAAAAATAATAAGAAGAATTCTTGAAGAAATAAAGGATAAAGGTAAAGACTTTAATCTAGCAAAATTCAATGATAATATAGCAAAACTAATAAGTTGTAAGATGAGTATAAAAGCAAATACAAGGATAACACCAGAGGCACAAGAGGAAATAATAAACAAATTAAGAAAATGTGATAATCCTTTCAATTGCCCTCACGGAAGACCTACAATAATTCATTTTACAATTTATGAATTAGAAAAAATGTTCAAAAGAAGTATATAGGAAGTGAGACTATGAACAAAGTAATAGTAATAACAGGACCTACCGCAGTTGGTAAAACAAAATTATCTATAGAAATAGCAAAAAAATATAATGGTGAAATAATAAACTGTGATGCAGTTCAAGTGTATAAAGGATTAGATATTGGTTCAGCTAAGGTAACAGAAGAAGAAAAAGAGGGTATTCCTCATCATTTATTTGATATTAAAGAAGTAGATGAAGAATACACGATATTTCATTATCAACAAGACTGCCGAAATCTAATTGAAGAAATACAAAGTAGAGTGAAAACACCAATCCTAGTAGGAGGAACTGGTCTCTACATAAAAGCAGCATTATACGATTATAAATTATCTGAAGAAAAAGAAAAAGATACTTATGATAATTTATCAAACGAAGAAATATACAGTGAACTATTAAAAGTGGATAAAGATATTATAATTGATAAAAATAATCGTCGTAGACTAATAAGAGCTTTAAACTACTATAAAGAAAATAATGAATCAATAAATAATAATAAAACAGATACACTATTATATGATACGTTATTTATTGGATTAACAACAGATAGACAAAATTTATACGAAAAAATCAATAAAAGAGTAGACATTATGGTTAATGATGGATTACTTGAAGAAATAAAGCCATATTATGATAAAAATATCAGAACAAAACCACTTCTAAATGCAATTGGTTATAGAGAAATATATAAATACTTTGATGGAGAATACAATCTTGATGAAGCAATAGATAAAATAAAACAAAATTCAAGACACTACGCTAAAAGACAATATACATTCTTTAATCATCAACTACCAGTAGTATGGTTTGAGACAGACTATAATAATTTTAATAATACAATAGAAAAAGTAAGTAATTACATAGACAGTAATTAACTTACTTTTATTCTTTTTCAATTAAAAATTTAACAAGTGCTTCTGGATCCTTCTTATCTACAATAATATCATAAATAAGATTAATAATAGGCATTTTAATTTTTTTATTTCTAAGTAGTTGCTTAATAGATTTCAAAGTATACAATCCCTCAATGGTAGTATTCTTAATATACTGATCTATCTCTTCTCTTGGTGTATTCTCTCCAATAATTTTACCAAGTGTATAGTTTCTACTTTTAACTGATGTACAGGTAAGAAGTAAATCTCCAAAACCAGCAAAAGAAAGAATAGTTTTAGGATCTCCACCTAACGCTCTAATAAGTTCTTTAATATCATGTAAAGACTCAGTAACAAACATACAGCTAGTAGATTCAGGATATCCCATACCACCAATCATACCAGATGCAATAGCAATAACATTCTTAATAGAACCACATATCTCAGTCCCAATAACATCTTTAGTAGGTCTAAGCTTAACATAATCATTTTGCATACATTTAATAATTAAATCTCTTGAATAATTACTTTTTGTTGCTACAGATAGACCAACAGGAACTCTTTTTATCATATCAACAGCAAAAGTACCACCTGAAATAACAGCGATTTCATTTGTCTTAATATTATTTCTAACAACATCATATAAGAACAAACATGTACTTTGCTCAATACCTTTTGATGCAATACATATAACTTGTTTAGAATTGTAATATTCTTTTAACTGACCGCTTACGCTATCAACAAATTTAGCAGGAACAGCAATAACAATAACTGATGCATCTAGGACAACTTCCTTCATATTATTACTAATATTAATAGAACTAGGTATAACATAATCAATCTTATTACTTTTTCTTTCCCTAAGCAATAAGTCCATCTCTTCATTACTATTAGTCCACATCATAACATCACATTTGTTATCATTAAAAATATTAGCAAGTGCCATACCATAAGCACCGGTTCCTAAAATAGCAATTTTCATTTAATAATCATCTTCTTTCCAATTTCAATATCAAAGTACCCACTAGGAGTCTCAAATACCTTTTTAACATTTTTTTTAGGCCATATAATTTTATTTTTAGGCAAATCTTTATAAAAGAACAATATATTATTATTTTTATCACACATAATAACATCAATATTTTTCTTCATAAAAAAAGTATGAATACTATCACATTTATCAAATAAAAGTGCACTATTAATATTCTTCTTAAACATAAATCCAAGTAGTCTTGAACCAAAACTTTTACACTCTTTAAGTTCTAATTCTTTATTTTTGAATATTAACCTCATACTATCACCATAAATTAATTATATAAACAAAATAACAAAATGGCAATACCAAAACAATATTTTTAATTTACATGGAATCAAAAATATTATATAATTTATATAGAAATGAGGAATATTATTATATGGAAAATAAAATAGAAAGGATAAAACAAAACTTAATTACTATCATTAGAAAGTATATTGAAATAATAAAAGAAGAATATAAAGACTATACAGATATACCAGAAAGTATAAATTTAGAAAAATATGTACATATTGAGGATACTGGTACAATTTCACTATCTGTATATGATGGACATTTCTATTTTCCAACAGACGCCTTCAAAGTTTTAGATGCGCTAAAAACAATACCAGGCTTTGGTAGCAATAAAAATCATAAAACTTGTAATAAAGATAATATGATAATTAATAATAATACTTATGTAACTTTTATAAAACATATATTTTTGAAAGGATTGACTCCAGAAGAATATTACGAAGAAATTCTTCTTCATGAAACTCTTCATTTCTGCGGTAGCGGTGGAGGAACTGCTATAAAAGAGGGTATAAATGAACTAAAAACAAGAGAGTTAGCAAAAAAATATAATTTATTAACATCATCTTGTGGATATCCAAAAGAAACAAAAATAGCATATGAATTACAAAATATATTTGGAGAAGAAATAATAAATAAGATAGCATTTTCTAAAAATAATTTAGAAATAAGAAAAATACTAGGCACTGTATCAGAAGATGCTGTAAAATTCTACTTTACACTAGAAGAAATCATGGAAAAAGAATTTTATCATAAATACATGAAATATGATTTTCCAGGTATAACTGGTCCGATAAAGAAAACACAAAAATATAACATGATAGATTATACCAATGCATATTTGTTAATTAAAGAGTATAAAAAAAGTCATAATATGTCAGATATATCTGTATTATCTAATTGTAAAATAAAATAGAGAATAAAAGAGACAAAAACAACAGACTTATAGTATATAGAATTATTGATAAAAAACAGCATTTATGTTAATATATATGTGGAGGAAAAAATATGAATAGAAAAGGGTTTACACTAATAGAATTACTAGCAGTAATAGTACTTTTAGGACTTGTTTTAGTATTTACAATACCAAATATTACAGATACATACAAAAAAAGTAAGCTAAAAACAGAAAAAATATTTGTAGACAAACTATCAGATGTAATAGAGGGTCACATAAAACTAAATAGTAGTGAACTAGCATTTACATTTGACGGCAGAGCACAAAAAGATGGACAAACAGGAACTGTTGATATTTATAAAAGTACTATCACAATTCAAAATATTATAAATGGAAATTTGTTATCAGAAACTGACTATATAAATGCCGGTAACAAAGAAACTAAATGTAATGTAAATGCTGAAATAGAAGTATATAAAGATTCAGATTATGTCTATTGCCATAAATTAAAAAAAGAATCACTAGGATGTTTGACAACAGAATACAAAAATTCTATTATAACTGAATACGCAATAGATACATGTATCTGGGAAGAGGTTAAGTAATGACCATAATAATATACATATCAATAATACTACTTTTAATAGATCAAATATCAAAAGTACTAATAGTAAAATTAATAGACATAAATAGTAGTATAGAATTAATAAAAAACTTTTTCTATTTAACATATACCCATAATACAGGAGCAGCTTTCAGTATACTAACAGGAAAAAGAATATTCTTAATACTAGTTGCACTAGTAATACTAATAGTAATATTTAATTATATAAAAAAAAATAAAATAGAATCAAAAGCAGAGAAGATAGCCTTCTCACTTATAATAGGTGGTTCAATAGGTAATCTACTAGATAGAATAGTAAGAGGTTACGTTATAGATTTTCTAGATTTTAAAATATTTGGATATAATTTCCCGATATTTAATGTAGCAGATACATTCATTGTAATAGGAGTCTTTCTCCTACTTATAATAACATTAGCAAGAAAGGAAGTAAAGCATGATAATAGATAGTGAAAATCAAGGTAAAAGAATAGATAAATATCTTGGAGAAAATACAGAATACACAAGAAGTAAAATACAGAAAATGATTGAAAATAAAAATGTTTTAGTAAACGGTAAAGAAGTAAAAGCTAGTTACATTCTAAAAGAAAACGACAATTTAGAAATAACAGAATATATTGAGGAAACAGATATATTACCAGAAAATATCCCATTAGATATATATTATGAAGATGATGATTTAATCGTTGTAAATAAACCAAGTGGTATGGTAGTACATCCCGCACCAGGTAATTATACAGGAACACTAGTTAATGCACTTTTATACCACACTCAAAATCTAAGTACAGTAAATACAAATGTTAGACCAGGAATTGTTCATAGAATAGATGCCGATACATCAGGTCTTTTACTAGTGGCAAAAAGTGATACAGCACACAACATACTAGCAGATCAAATTCAAAAGAAAGAAACACTAAGAGAATATATTGCGCTAGTTGAAGGTACAATTACTGAAGATACTGCTACTATTGATGCTCCAATAGGAAGAGATGTAAATAATAGAAAGAAAATGTGTGTAACAAGTTCAAATTCAAAAGATGCCGTAACACATATCAGAGTATTAGAAAGATATAATAAAGCTACACTTATAAGATGTAAACTAGAAACAGGAAGAACACATCAAATAAGAGTACACCTAAATTACATAAATCATCCAGTAGTAAATGATCCAGTATATGGATATAAAAAACTAATAGATGAAAAATTTGGACAAATGCTACATGCTGAAAAATTAGGCTTTGTTCATCCGACAACAAAAGAATATATGGAATTTACTGCTCCTGTACCTGATAAATTTAATAAAATATTAGAAAAATATAAAGAAGAATAATTAAAAATATCTTGTGATATTCAAAATCAGTATCATAGGAGATTTTTTATAAAGTACAAAAAATCTTTTCATTTAACGGTATACATGTTATAATGATTTTGAAATAGGAAGTGTAGTAATATGAAAAGAAAACTTTTTTGTCAAATTTCACCAACAACATATAAAATTTCAATGGAAAAAAACATATTATTAAGAAATATAAAAGATATATTTTCCAAAGAAAGATTTGCAAGTAAAAAACAAGAAGAAAAGTTACCCTATGCAATTTATAAACATAATTCACTTATAAGACGTAAACTTGGTAATGTTAATATGCAACTACAAGAAAATAAAGCTATAAACTTATCACTAGCGGCACCTAAAATTAGTGGAATAATAATTAAACCAGGTGAAACATTTTCTTTTTGGAAACTTGTTAATCGATGCCTTGAAAAAGATGGTTATAAAGAAGGTTTAACAATTTCTTCAGGTAAACCATCATCAGGGATTGGTGGAGGAATGTGTCAGTTATCTAATTTAATTCATTGGATGATTTTACATACAGATATGAAAATTACAGAACATCATCATCATGATCAAATAGATTTATTTCCTGATTTCAAAAGAGTTATTCCATTTGGAACAGGAACTTCAATAGTATACAACTACCTAGATTATAGATTTAAAAATACTACAGATTTAACGTATCAATTAATAATATATGTAACAGACGAATACTTATGTGGAGAACTTAGAGCAGATAAAAGACAAGACTATAAATACCATATTTCATCTGAAAATGTATATTTTTCAAAAGAAGCAGATGGTATTTATAGAAATGGTAAAGTTTATCGCGAAAAAAATGATTGCAAAACAGGTAAATACATATCAAAAGAACTAATAAGAGTCAATCATGCTAAAGTTTGTTATGATACAAGTAATTTAGAAATAATAGATATTACAAAAAAAAGTAAATAAATGTTTAAAAAATCTCGTTTTATATCAATATAAATATGAAAGGAGATTTTTTAATATGTCACGCCATAAAGTAGAACTAACTGGTGTGAATACTGCGAATATAAAAGTTTTAACTAGTGAAGAAACATTAGAATTATTTAAAAAAATGAAAGAAGGAGATCCTTTTGCTAGAGAAGATCTAATAAATGGTAATTTGAAATTAGTTCTTAGTATACTAAAAAAATTCTCAGGTAAGGTAGACAACATGGATGATTTATTTCAAGTAGGTTGTTTAGGACTCGTAAAAGCAATAGATAACTTTGATACTAGCTACGATGTTAGATTATCTACATATGCCTGTCCTATGATTGAAGGAGAAATAAAAAGATATCTAAGAGATAATAATTCAATTAGGATTTCTAGAAGCATCAAAGATCTAGCCTACAAAACACTAAAACTAAAAGAAGAACTATCAACAGGAGGAAAAGAACCATCAAATAAAGAAGTAGCAGATATCCTTGGTGTAACAGAATATGAAATATCAAATGCCTTAGATTCCTTAAGAGAACCAGTAAGCATGTATGAGCCTATCTATAATGATGGAGGAGATACCATATATCTATATGATCAAATTGCAAATAGAGAAGAAGAGTATGGCCTTGATAGTAGGCTTGCGCTAGATAAAGCAATGAAAAATCTAAAAGAAAGAGAAATAAATATTCTAAAAGAAAGATTCATAATCGGTAAAACACAAATGGAAATAGCAGAAGAACTAGGAATATCCCAAGCTCAAATATCTAGAATAGAAAAAAATGCTATAAATAGTATAAAAAAATATGTTAAATAAACTAAGATTACTAGAAAATAGTATTCTTTTTTCTTTTATAAAACATATAATTTTATAGGTGATATAATGCGTCTATCAGAACTACAAACAAAAGAAATAATAAATATGACAACAGGTAAAAGATTAGGATTAATAATAGATGTGATCGTAGAACAAAATGGTTCTATAAAATCCTTAATAATAGAAGAAAAAAGAGGAAGAAGAATAGCAAGTAGAGAAGAATATGAATTAGATTGGAAACAAATAAATAAAATAGGAGATGATATAATTCTAGTTCAAGATAAATACCAAATAAAATAAAATACCTATCTTGTAATAAAAAATTATTTATTATATAATAATTATAGGTGATACCATGAATAGAAGAGGATTTACACTAATAGAACTACTAGCGGTAATAGTGTTAATAGGAATACTTGGTGTATTAATAGTACCAAATGTATTAAATGCAGTTGAAGAAGGAAAAACATCATCATATAACACATTAGTAAAAAATATAGTAACATCATCACAAATGTACTATGAAGAATGTGAGTATGGAGATTTATCAAATGAAAAATATGGTATTTATGCTTGTAAATTAAACTACGATACTAATTCTATAACCACAACTCTAGGAACATTAGCAAATACTGGATTTTTAAATGTAAATAATACCAAAGAAGAAAATGGTAAAGAAATAA
>JAZTXT010000041.1:0-13546 GCA_045636525.1 Bacilli bacterium
TATATTAAAAGATATAAATAATGTTACAGAGTATGATATTAGTTTTAAAAAATAAGTTATAAGATTAGCTGTTGATTATTTCTTATTTTTGCATCAATAAAATGCATAAATAACTCACAATTTGGCAAAAAATGTAAAAAAGGTGTTGACAAAGACAAAAAATAAGAGTAGAATTATTTTAAATTTATCAAAAAGAAGGCGATTGTTATGAATAATATAATTATTAAAAACATTAATAAAAATATTGTTAGTAAACAGGTATCTGCTAACTTATTTTTCTTAGGCTTAATTTTTGATGAAAACAGCGGCTGGAACCATTAAGGTTTTTGGGCACTGTTTTTTTGTTATATTAGGAGGTGTTTTTTATGAGTAGTATTTCTATAGAAGATTTAATAGAAATTGTTAAGGACTATAATCCAGAAGAAGTGGAAATAGTTAAGAAAGCATACTTACTTGCTGAAGAGTTACATAAAGGAGTACAGAGACAAAGTGGAGAAGCTTATATAACTCATCCATTAAACGTAGCTTATATACTAGCAGAGATGCATGCGGATAGAGATACAGTATGTGCAGGACTACTTCATGATACACTAGAAGATACACATATAACAAAAGAAGAGATAGGACAGCTATTTAATCCAACAATAGCAGAATTAGTAGATGGTGTAACAAAATTAGCAAAGATGAATTTCTCATCAAAAGAAGAACAAAACTTAGCTAATACTAGAAAAATTATTACAAGTATTACTGATGATGTTAGAATAATAATAATTAAACTAGCAGACCGTCTTCATAATATGAGAACACTAGAATTTAAAAGTCCATTTAAACAAAAAGAAAATGCACTTGAAACAATGGATATATTTGTACCACTAGCATACTATATAGGAGCATATAGAATAAAAAGTGAACTAGAAGATTTATCACTTAGATATTTAAAACCAGATATCTATAAAAGAATAGAGGAAACAAAATTAAATATAGAACAGTCGAGTAAAGAATGTCTAGAGGAAATGTTATATAAGATTAAAAGATTACTAGAAGATAGAAATATACCAAATGAAATAAAAGTAAGAACAAAAAATATATATGGTATATATAAAAGAAGACAGGAAGGACACAACATATCAGATATACATGATTTACTAGCACTTAAAATAATGGTAGATGAAATAGATAATTGTTATTTAACATTAGGTATGATACATAGTATGTATAATCCAATAAATGATAAATTTAAAGATTTTATATTTAATCCCAAAACAAATATGTATAGATCATTACATACAACAGTATTTGGACCAAAGAATAAATTAGTGCAAACACAAGTAAGAACATTTGATATGGATAAAATAGCATCGTTTGGACTTACTGCATATTGGGATATTAATAAAGGTGAAGCAAGAAATGTAATGCAAGAAGAATTAAAAAATAGATATCAATTTTTTAATTCATTAATAGAAATAAATACAGTATTCGGAGATAATCAAGAGTTTGTAAGTCAAGTAAAACAGGAATTATTTTCAGAAAATATCTATGTATATACTACACATTCCTGTGAAAGAATTCCAGGTAATATAATTCAATTACCAAAAGGTTCAACACCAATAGATTTTGCTTATGAACTAGACGATGAACTTGGAAATACAATAGTCAAAGCTATAGTAAATGATAAAGAAGTACCAGTGAACTATATTCTAAAAAATAAAGATAGGGTAAGAGTAATAACAGATAATATGTCATTAGGCCCAAAAGAAGAGTGGTTAGATGTAGTAAAAACTACAAAAGCAAAAAGAAAAATTAGGGAGTTTAATGGTAAATAATTCATGTTAAAAAGTGGTGGTATAATGATATTAAAAGGAAGAATTATCAAAATAAAGAAAACAAAAAATAATATTTTTATTACAATTCATTCAAATAATTTATATCAATTAGTAGTTAAACCTCATTTGTATAAAAAAATTAATATAGGTAGTTTAAACATTGGAGATATTATATCAAGTATCGTTAAATTAGATTTATATAATAAATCAAAGTATAGTTCTCCATTAGAATCGTTTGTAGTAGATGATTTACAAGTAACTAGTAAAAAAGAAATAAATTATACATATAAGTATAATGTCATTAATATGAAAGAATATGCAGATGCAAAGTATCGAATAAGAAAATTTTTATATGAAAGTAATTATTTAGAAGTTAATATTCCTATTTTGACAGATGGTGAAACGAGTTCAAAAGCACAATCATTCGAAACAATACATTTAAAAACACAAAAGAAGTTGTTTTTACGTAAATCAATGGATCCATTCTTAAGAATATTATCTTGTAATGATATTAATAAGATTTACTCTATTGGACCATGTTTTAGAAATGAATATGTAACTTCTAAGAATCAATCTGAGTTTGAGATGGTTTCTATTTTTACTAATTATATGACAATAGAAGAAGCAATAAAATTATCGAAAGAAATTATAGAAAAAATATTAAATATTAATAATATAAAAATAGAGGAAATTACTTTAGAAAACTATGAAAAACTTTCTAACAAAAAAGGTATATACATAATTACAGAATTTTATAATAATACTAATTCATATGCAAAAATAAATAGCAAAGGAAAAACTGGTGAATTTAAAGTAAGAATAAACGATATAACAGTAATACATGGCGTTGAAGAAATTGATAACTATTACGATTATCAAAATAAGATAAATGATCAAGGAAGAAAGAGTAATTATGGAGAGTTAATACAATTAGAAAAATCATTACAGTTAGGTGCACCACCATGTTTTAACTTAGGGATTAGTATTGTTAGGATTTTAATGGCTTATAATAATGCAAAAATAAAAGATTATGATGTGTTTGCTTTTTCTAGGCTTAATTAAAAAAATAAGAGGTGATAAAATGAAAAAAGAAATTGATTTAAGAAAATTAAGTAAAGAATATTTGAAATCATATTTTTCAATAAATTCATATATTGGTTGCACAATAAATTGCGGTTATTGTTTCTTGGCACCAATAAAAATAGTGCCAATGAGACCAATTAAAGTAATAGAAGAATCGCAGTTAGTAGAAGATATGCTTACTGATAAGTGTTTTGAAAAAAATGAAACAGTGATTTCTATTAATAATAGAACTGACCCGTTTATAAGCAACGAAGTAAAAGAAAGCACATTTAGATTACTAGATATTATGGATGAAAAAGAATTGCATAATGTTGTTACTATTACTACAAAGGGATTATTAACTGAGGAAGATGCAAAGAAGTTGGATAATTATAAAAATATAAAGTTAGTAATTATTGTAACTTATAATGGAATTTCTAAAAAAATACAACCAATAGACAAAAAAATGCAAGAACAAACAATGATAAATGTTTCAAAATGTAAAAACGTTTTATTACTACATCAATTTAGACCTATTTTGCCTGGTATAAATGACAGTGAATCTACAATAAGAGAAATTGTTGGATTTGCAAAAAAATATTGTAATGCAACAATATATCAAGGAATTAGAGTTAATGAATTTATAAAAGAGAGATTAGAAGAAAGAGAATACATTTATAGTGGAAAATATGATACACATAAACAAAAAAGTGAAAGAACAGATGAAATTTTTACGCTTTTAAAAAATGAAGACAAAGAATATCAAATATTTGAACATACTTCTTGTGCTTTGAGTTATTTATTTAATACAGCAGATTATAATATGCATTATACCAAAAATAAATGTACAAAGGTATGTAAAAATTATGACATGTGTCATAATGCGGAATATGATGTTAGTAGTGATTTAGAAAATAAATTGAAAAAAATAGGAATATGTTCAGAATGGAAAATTGAAAATGAAATTTTAATAATAGATGGAAGTTTAAATGATGAACAAAAATCATATATAAAACATATACTTCATCTACAAGTAAAATCTTTAACGCGTGAAAATACTTATTCAGAAAAAATAATGGAGGGAATAGAATGAATATAAAGATAGCATTTGATTTTCATGATATTTTTGTTAATTCACGTGAGGCTTGGATTAAGGCGTTTAGTGAATCTACTGATAATGAAAATATAATTATAGACTATGAAAATAAAGTTTCAAAAAAAGAAATATGTAAAAAATATAATTTGAATTATGAAAATATAGAAAAAATATATAGAAATCATTTGGAAAGGATAGATAAAAATATTGAATTTGCTGAAAAATTATCATGTTGGTATAAAATTGATATTATTTCTATGGCAAAAACAGATAGATTACTGAAAGATATTGAAAAATTTAATTTAAAGCACATTTTTGAAAACATATATGGAAAAGAACAAGTGTTAAATAGAGAAGAATATTTGCAAAAATTATCTAAAAGCTATGATTGGGTTGTCTTTTTTAACCATGAATATGCAGATATAATAGAAAAACAAAATGTAATATATATTCCAATAGATTTTCAAGGAGACTTATCGGAATATAAAAATATAAGTTTTACAGAACATGCAAAAAACAAATTGCTATATAATGATTTATCAAAATATTATATGCAAGCAATAGTTAATGACACAAATACAGAAACAAATTTTATAGAAGGAATATTCAATAAATATTTAAATAAAAATACTGGAAAAATTTTAGATTGTTGTTGTGGTGTAGGTAGACATGATTATTTGTTAGGTAAAGACGGTTTTGAAGTGACAGGAATTGATATTTCTCCTAAACAAATAGAAACTGCAAAAAAAGATCATAACAATGAAAATGTAGAATATAAGATTATGGATGTAAGAAATATAAATCTAGAAGAAAAAGATTATGATATGTCTATATGTATGTGGACAACCTACAATTACCTTTCATTGGATAAAGATTTTGTTAAATTTATAAAATCAAACTATGATCATCAAAAAACTGGTTCGATATTAGTATTAGATTCTAAAAACATACCAAAACTAGAAAAAAGAAGAGTATATAAAAGAAATAGTAATATTGATAAAGTTATGAATATGGAATTAATAGTTAATAAGTTTATTATAGAAAATATACAAAATTCTCAATATTTTTATTTTATAAAAGAATCCAATGAAAAGAAATTTTTATTTGATCAGGAATTTGTACGATTTTATAAATTATCTGAAATAAAAAAACTTACTGAAGAATATTATGATGTAATAGATGTATACGGAGATTTTGATATGGAAGAATACAATGAAAGTGAAAGTAATAGATTTATTGTAATATTAAAGAGGAAGTAATGGAATTAGAGAAAATTAATAGTTATTTTGATGGTACAGATATTTGTGCTATGAATATTGCATATGATATAGCTCATAAATACTCTTCATGTAGATTATGCGGAGTAGGAAAGGGAGTGGGAGCGGTAATTGTAAAAAATAATAAAATAATTTGTTATGGCTATAATGGTATGGTAGATAATATAATTCCATGTACAAAGGAAACTTGTTTAAGAATTGCAAGAAATATTGAACATGGTACAAGACGCGATGAGTGTTATGGTGATTGTGCTGAAAAACGTGCATTTATTAATGCTTATAAACATAATATAGATATAAGTGATTCTAAAATTTATATAACTAAATCACCTTGTGTATCATGCTGTAAAATGCTAATAAATTTAGGAATTAAAGAAGTAATCTTTGACTCTACGTATTCTAATTCAGATTTTTCATTTGAAATATTAGAAAAAGCATCAATAAAATATAGAAAAATAGAAAATTTTGCAAGAAATGATCATTAAGTGATTGAAAAAAAATAAAAATATGATAAAATATTAGTAATAAGTTAAATGTTTTGATTAGGACACGATTATATATTCTTTTTATATGAGCGAGACTGTAAATGGTGAAAGGCAGTTTATAAAAAAATATAATTACTACCTATGAACTGGATTCGAAAGAAAGTCCCGGCATTGCCGTTATACAAATTAAGTAAAAAAAGGATGGTACCGTGTATTTTGCACTCCTGCATATTGTAGGAGTGTTTTTATTTAACTTGAATGGAGGAAATATGATAAATTTTAAAGAAAATGAAGATTTAAGCAAATTAAATCATTCTTGTGCTCACTTACTTGCACAAGCAGTAAAACATTTATATCCAAATGCGAAATTTTGGGTAGGACCAGTGATTGAAGAAGGCTTCTATTATGATATTGATTTAGATGAAGAAGTAATAAAAGAAGAAGATTTACCACTTATAGAAAAAGAAATGAAAAAAATAGCTAAAGATGGTAAAAGAATAGTAAGAAGGGAAATTACAAAAGAAGAAGCACTAGAAATGTTTGCTGGCGATCCATACAAAATAGATTTAATATCTAGAATGGATGAAGAAGAAAATGTAATAACATGCTATTCACAAGGAGACTTCACAGACCTTTGTCGTGGACCACATGTTGATACAGTGAAAGAAATAAAACATTTCAGATTACTAAAGGTTAGTGGTGCATACTGGAAAGGTGACTCAAACAATAAAATGCTTCAAAGAATATATGGAGTATGTTTTAAAACAGAAGAAGATTTAAATGCACATTTATACGAATTAGAAGAAGCAAAGAAAAGAGATCATAAAAAATTAGGAAAAGAATTAGATTTATTCATGATGAGTGAATATGGACCAGGATTTCCGTTCTTTCTTAATAATGGCATGATTGTAAGAAATGAATTAGAAAATTTTTGGTATAAGGAACATACTAGAGAAGGTTATGAATTTATTAAAACACCAATTATGTTAAATAAAGAATTGTGGGAGTTGTCAGGTCATTGGTATAATTATAGAGAAAATATGTATACTAGTGAAATTGATGATAGAACATTTGCAGTAAAGCCAATGAACTGTCCAGGTGGAATGTTAGTTTACAAGAATTCATTACATTCTTATAAAGATTTACCACTTAGGGTTGGAGAATTGGGTCAAGTACATAGACATGAAGCAAGTGGTGCATTAAATGGATTGTTTAGAGTTAGAACATTTACTCAAGATGATGCACATATTTTTATGAGAGAAGATCAAATAGAAGAAGAAGTTGTAAAATTAATAAGTTTTATTGATAAAATGTATGCTGTTTTTGGGTTAACATATGATATTGAATTATCAACACGTCCTGAAGAAAAATATATTGGAGATATAGAAATTTGGAATAAATCAGAAAAAGCTCTTGAAGAAGCATGTCACAAATCAGGACACAACTGTAAAATAAATCCAGGTGATGGTGCATTTTATGGTCCAAAATTAGATTTTCATATTAAAGATTCTTTAGGAAGAATTTGGCAATGTGGAACAATTCAATTAGATATGAATTTACCCGAAAGATTTGACTTAACATATATCGACAGTGATGGAACAAAGAAAAGACCTGTTATGCTTCATAGGGTTATATATGGATCAATAGAAAGATTTATAGGTATATTAATTGAACATTATGCTGGTGCATTTCCATTATGGTTAGCTCCTATACAAGTGAATGTAATTCCTGTTAACAATGAATATCACTTAGAATATGCTAAGGAAATATTAACAAAACTATCTAGTAAAGATATTAGGGTTGAGCTTGATGATAGAAATGAAAAATTATCTTATAAAATGCGTGAAAGTCAATCAAAAAAAATCCCACTAACAATTATAATTGGTGACAAAGAACTTGAAAGCAAATCTGTAAGTTATAGAAAATTTGGAAGTCAACAAACAATCAACATTAAATTAGATGATTTGTTAGTATTAACAGAAGAATGCATTGATACAAAGAAATATAATATCTAGTTTTAGATATGCAATAAAATGCATATCTTTTTACTTTACACAAAATTAAACATAAAAACAAATTTTCTTTATATTTCTTACATTTTTTGATATAATTAAATTAGAAAGTAGGTAAGAATATGAAACTAAATGAAAAAAGAATAGTAAATGATATTAGATTACTCGCTCTTGATATGATACATAATGCTGGTAGTGGGCATCCTGGTATAGCTTTGGGGGCAGCTCCAATACTATATACATTATTTGCATATCACTTAAAATTTGATTTAGAAAGAAAGGCATGGTGTAATAGAGATAGATTTGTTATGTCTGCGGGACATGGTTCAGCACTACTTTATTCTGCGCTTCATTATTGCCTTGACGAATTTAGTATCGAAGAATTAAAAAATTTTAGAAAGATATCATCATCTGCATCAGGACATCCTGAATATAATTTAAATAATCGTATTGAAATGACTACAGGCCCATTAGGACAAGGTTTTGCTACTTCTGTTGGTATGGCAATAGGAGAAAAGTATCTAGAAGCTACTTTTAATAAAAAGAAGAATACTGTATTTGACTATAAAATATACTGTTTATGCTCTGATGGCGATCTAATGGAAGGAGTATCTTACGAATCAGCATCATTAGCAGGTACCCTAGGCTTAGATAACCTAATAGTTTTATATGACTCAAATAACGTAACATTAGATGGAAGTACTGATAAATCATTTGATGAAGATGTAACGGCTAGATTTACTAGTATGAACTGGGAAGTAATAACAGTAAAAAATGGAGATTCAGTAGGAGAAATCTCATCTGCTATCGATAAGGCTAAAAAAAGTAAGAAGCCAGTACTTATCAAAGTAAATACAACTATAGGAAAATATTCTAAATATGAAGGTACAAATAAAATACATGGAAGTTTAGAAAAAGAAGATCTAGAAGAAATTAGAGTAAAACTAAATGCAGCAGCTCCGTTTAAATATAACGAAACAGATAGAAACAATCTACTTAAATTCATAAAAGAAGGAACAGATGACTATTATAGAGATTGGTATAAAGAATATGAAATGTATATAGCTAATGCTACAGATAGTGAGAAAGATGCTATAAATTTAATAATAGAAGACGAAGGAATATCACTAGATATAGATGCAGTAGTGGATTCTTCAAAGATATTTGAAGATAAAGCTATGCGTGATATTAACTATCAAATAATGAATGTAATAGGAACATTTATACCTAACTTTATGGGAGGTAGTGCAGATCTATTTAGTAGTACTAAAACATACCTAAAAGGAAAAAGTGAATTTAGTATCAATAATTATAGTGGTAGAAATATTAACTTTGGTGTTAGAGAGCACGCTATGGGAGCAATAATGAATGGTCTTGCACTAACAGGCATAAGAAGTTACGGAAGTACATTCTTAACATTTTCAGATTATATGAAACCAGCAATTAGAATGAGTGCTATGATGAAACTGCCAGTAACATATATCTTCACTCATGACAGTATTAGAGTAGGAGAAGATGGTCCAACTCATCATCCAATAGAACAACTAGGAGCTCTTCGTAGTATTCCCAACCTATCAGTATATAGACCTTGTGATTATAAAGAATTAATAGGTTCATGGACGAATATCTTAAAAGAAGGTAAACCTGCAGCTCTAGTATTACCAAGGGGTCACAATAATACAATGAAATATACTTCTCCTAATAAAGTATCAAAAGGAGCATACATAATAAGTGAAGTAAAAACAAAACTAGATTTAATAATAATAGCAACAGGTAGTGAAGTAGAACTAGGTATGCAAATAAAAGAAGAATTATTAAAAAGTTATATAGAAGCTAGAGTAGTCTCAATGCCAAATATGAATCTATTCCTAAGACAAGATAAAGACTATCAAGAACAAGTACTACCTACAGGTTACAGAAGAATGGTAATAGAACTATCTAATGATGCTAATTGGTATAGATTTATATCATCAGATGAAGATTTTATCGGTGTAGATAAATTTAGTAAAAGTGGTAGTGAAGAAGATCTTCTGACATACTTTGAACTTGATATACCAGATTTAGTAATCAAAATAAAAAATAGCTTATAATTCGACAAAATAAATAGATATAGTATGTTACACTAGACATGGTGATCAAAGTGAGAACATACTATATTTTTAATGTAAATAAATATTTCACATACATGTACAAAAATAATCCATTTAAAATGTATAAAATATTTGAAGAAATATATCATTCAAGAGAATATGATGCAGTAAAAACATATAGAGTATTCGAAGGAATAGCCAATCCTTTTAATAAAATAATGCTTGGTGAATACATAAATTATGAATATAAACATAAATATGGATATATAAGAGAAGAAAATATTCACAAATTATATGCTGTTGAAAATACCACCCTTAAAATAAATAATTATAATATAAAAATAGAAACAGATAGTAACTATACAGAATTTTTTAGATATTTAAATAACTATAATAATAGTCTATTTGTTTGTGATTTTGACAACAAAGATTATTTTTGGCTTAGTAAAATAAAGCCTTTACAAAAACAGTTATCCATAGTACAATAATATCGAGGAGGAATAAATATGCAGTGGTTATGGGATGTATTATATATAGTATTAGGATTAATCGTAGGTTTAGTAATAGGTTTCTTAGTGGCTAGAAAACTAATGAAAAAAGAACTAAAGAAAAATCCACCAATAAATGAACAAATGTTAAGAACAATGATGAGTCAGATGGGAAGAACACCATCACAAAAACAAGTAAATCAAATGATGAAACAAATGAATAAATTTATGTAGAGAGATATTTATTATCTTTCTTTTTTTTCATATTTTTAAAAATTATTAATATAATTAATTAGAAAGAAGAGGAATAATATGATAAATAAGAAGAATTTATGGTTTTTAACATTATTTAGTTTAGTATTAGTATTATCTATTTATTATGTAACTATGCCAAATGAAATATTTAGTAGTAATATGGATACAAATACAGATATTATAAATAATGAACTGGAAGTAAATATAGAAGAATCCTCGGTTATATCAGCATTAAAAGTAGAAGACGATGCTAGTGTAATGGAAGAGATAAATACCTTAAAAGAAAAACTAACTAATAGTGAAGTAAGTATAGGAGATAAAAATGCAGCATTTGAAGAATTAAAATTAATAAATAAATACTCTTCTATAGAAGAAACAATAGAATCAGATATAAAAGAGTTATGTAGTTGTGAAAATTTTGTTAAAATAGATGGAGATAATGTTAGAGTAGTACTAGATTCAGATGATGATTCCGCAAGTACGGCAAATAAAATAATGAGACTAGTTCAAGAGGAATTTGATGAAAAAATGTATATATCTGTAAAATTTAATTAATCTAGGTAAAAACATCTCACTTAATTTGCTATTCTGAATAAAATAATATGAATAGACATAACCACCCTATAGGGAAGTGAGGTATTTATGAGTAAAGGTATACTAACAAAAAGAGAAAAAGAAGTTTTTAACTTACTTGTTGAAAATAAATCTACTAAAGAAATAGCGGATGTTCTATCAATCAGTGAAAAAACAGTTAGAAATCATATATCAAATACAATGCAAAAACTATCAGTCAAAGGTAGAGCTGGAGCAGTAGTAGAACTTATTAGACTTGGAGAAATAACTTTATAAGCACTATGTGCTTTTTTCTTTTTAAGTAATTAAAAAAGAAATACAACATATATTTTAGTAGGGTGATTAACTATGTTAAAGAAAATATCTATAAAAAAGATAATGGTATCCTCACTAGCCATATTAATTTTACTTATCATTTATTTAATTCCAGATAATAGAAAAGAAATAGAATTATCAAATGATGGCATAGAGTATGTATATGATAATATCAAAAGTACAATTTATCTAATAGATAGTGATGATTACGTAGCTAGAACAAGTATCTCTACCTGTAAATGTGATGGTGTAGATAAAGCAAAAGATCTACTTGAAGGACTTATAATAGAAGGAACTAAATCAAGTATTATACCAAATGGTTTTAGAAGTATTATTCCGCCAGGTACAACAGTAAAAAATATCGAATTAAAAGACAAAGTAATAACTATAGATTTTTCAAAAGAACTATTAGATGTAAATGAAAAAGAAGAAAAGAAAATGATCGAAGCAATAATATATACCTTAACTAGTATAGATGGTATAGATAAAGTAATAATAAAAGTAGAAGGGGAAGTATTAAAAAAATTTCCAAGTGGTACTAATTTACCTACAATATTAGATAGAGGTTATGGAATAAATAAAAGTTATAACTTAGTAAATACTAGTAATATAGAATCATATACAGTATATTATGTAAACGAATATAATAATAACAAATATTATGTACCAGTAACAAAGTATGTAAATAGTAAAAGTGAAGATCCGATTAGAATAATAATAAAAGAATTAAGTAGTTCTCCAATATATGAAACAAATCTAATGAGTTATCTAAATGCTAATGCCAATTTAAATGATTATGAATTAGTTGGAGATAATCTAAAATTAAACTTTAATGAATTATTATTAAACGATCTTGATGAAAAAAATATTCTTGAAGAAGTAATATATACAATTAGTCTTTCTATGAATAATATATATGGCAATTTGGAAACAGTATCATTTTATGTAGATGATAACGAAGTATATAATATAAATATAAATGAAATAAAATAGGATTTCCTATTTTTTTAATTCCTTTAATTGACTAATATCCCATCTAATGTTATACTTTATATAGAAAGTAGTGATAAAAGTGAATGCAAATAAAAAAGTAAAATTAATAGGAGCGATACTGGGAGTAATATTATTTATAATAGCAATTGCAGGAATATCATATGCATGGCTTACTTGGCGAAGCAGTAATATAAATATATCTGGTACAACAGAATGTTTTAATATAAACTACACTAATGGTCAAACAATAAGTAATGAAAGTGTTATTTTATTCGATGAAACAACAATAATAAATAATAATAAAATAACTATCAAAAATGGTATGGCAATAACAGATGTTACTGCCTATATCGATAGTAGTTGTAATATATCTGGTAATATAGAAATTACATTAAACGTTCAAAATCTAAATGACGCATATATTTATAATGATAGTATAGGAGCTTTCAAATATGTACTAGCAAGTTATGATCCAAGTGTATATTCTGAAATAACAACTACAGCTCTAAATGGTCAAAAGTTTGATATTATAAAGAATGAAAGTATAACTGATATTAGAGAAATAACATTAGTAAATGAAGCACTATCTACTACAGAAAAAGGATATTTACTTATCTTCTATATTGATGGTGATCTAGCAATGAATGATGCTCAGTATTCAACATTCACTGCCACTATAAAAGGAGTAGCTACTCAAACAGGATAACCCTGTTTTTTTCTTTATTTATAATAACAAAAAAAGCCTTCAATACTGAAGACTTAATTTTACAAGTGGTGTCCTGGAAGGGATTCGAACCCCTGACCGATCGCTTAGAAGGCGATTGCTCTATCCTGCTGAGCTACCAAGACATAATTAGCTGGACAACATAAATTATACTATAATATTTAAAAAATATCAACTATTTTTTGAAAAAAATTGCAAATTTTGTATATTTAATATATAATTTACTTAGGTGAAACATGAAAAAAGTAGTAAATATAATATCAATAATCTTTATTTTATTATTATTTTATCTTACTAAAGATAGTGATATATTATCATTAACTATTAGTTTTAGTATGTATATTTTATTTAAT
>JAZTXT010000042.1:0-6189 GCA_045636525.1 Bacilli bacterium
CATCATTATCATAATAATAATCAAAAATATATAAATATTATTAAGAATAAATATAAAAATATAGATTATCTTTTTGCATTAACAAAGACACTCGAAGAAGATTATAAGAAATTCTTAATAAATAATCATCATACTAAGGTAGTTTTAATACCGAATATGTTATCAGAAATGCCTACAGAAGTTAGTTCTTTAAAAGAAAAAAATATATTATCATTAGGTAGATTAGATTATGGTAAGAAAAATGATGATATTATAAGAGCTTTTTCTAAATTAGAAGATAAAGAATGGAAGTTATATATTTTAGGTGATGGGAATGAAATGGATAATTTATCTAAATTAATAAAAGAACTTAATCTTCAAGATAGAGTATTTTTAGAGGGATATAAAACAAAAGATGAAATAAAAAAATATATGTTAAAATCTAGTATATTTTTAATGGCTTCTTTAACTGAGGGGCTTCCAATGGTATTATTAGAAGCTATGAGTTTTGGTATCCCTTGTATTGTTTATGAGACCGCTAGTGGAACTAATGATATAATATCTGATAATATTAATGGATATGTAATAAAGGATAGAAATGAAGAAGAATATGTAAAGAGAGTTAATGAATTAATAAAAGATGAAAAACTAAGAAAAAGGTTAGGAAAGAATGCTAAAGAAACATCTAAAAAGTTTTCTAAAGAGGAAATTGGTAAGATGATAAAGAAAGTTTTAAATTAAAATATTGGAGGAAGTAATTAATGAAGAAAAAGAGAGTAATGTTTATATCTTCAACTGGTGGTCATCTAGAGGAATTAACACAATTAAAGGAAATGTTTTCTAATTATGATTATCATATTGTTACTGAAAAAACAAAGTCGAATCTTAGTTTGAAAAATAAATATCCTAATAGAGTATCATTTTTAACATATGGTACTTATACAACACTTGGTAAAAAAATAAGTTATCCGTTTAAATTATTATTAAATTGTTTTAAATCACTATTTATTTATATAAAATTTAGACCAAAATATATAGTATCAACTGGTGCTCATACTGCGGGGCCAATGTGTTTGCTTGGAAAAATATTAGGTAGCAAAATAATCTTTATTGAAACATTTGCTAATTCAAAGACAAAGTCAAAGACCGGAACATTAGTATATAAATTTGCAGATTTATTTATAGTACAATGGGAAGAAATGCTAGAATTATATCCTAATGCAGTATATGGAGGTTGGATTTTCTAATGATATTAATAACGCTAGGTACACAAGATAAAGAATTTACTAGATTATTAGATTTAGTACAAAATGAAATAGATAAAGGCAATATTAAGGATAAAGTTGTTGTTCAAGCAGGACATACTAAATATGAAAGTAAGGATATGGAAATTTTTGATCTAATTGATAGAGAAAAGTTTTCTGAGTTAATATCGAAGTGTGATTTGTTAATAACACATGGTGGTGTTGGTTCGATAATAACTGGTCTTCAAAATAATAAAAAGGTAATTGTAGCGCCAAGACTTTCTAAATATAATGAACATATGAATGATCATCAAATACAAATAACTGAAAACTTTACTAGAATGAAATATATTTTACCGTTATATGAAAATGATGATTTAGGTAAAGTATTAAAACAGGCAGAAAAATTTAAACCAAATAAATATAAAAGTAATACTAAGAATATGATTAAATTGGTAAGTAATTTTATTGATAATAATTAGGAGGTATTATGAAAATATTAGTAACAGGTGGTACTGGTTATATAGGTAGTCATACAGTAGTAGAACTACTAGAAAAAGGCTATAAAGTAGTAGTTATAGATAATTTATCAAATTCTAAAAAAGAAGTAGTGGATAAAATAAAAGAAATAACAAAAAAAGAAATTACCTTCTATGAAGGAGATGTTTGTGATAGAGAATTACTTAATGAAATATTTACTAGTCATAAAATAGATGCTGTAATACATTTTGCAGGTTATAAAGCAGTTGGTGAATCTGTAAAAAAACCAATTATGTATTATAGAAATAATATAGATAGTACGCTATCTTTATGTGAAATGATGCAAAAACATAATGTTAAAAATATTGTATTCTCATCTAGTGCTACAGTATATGGTACTCCAAGAGAATTACCTATAAAAGAGACCTTTGATGTTACACATGCTACTAATCCATATGGTGAAACTAAAATTATTATTGAAAGAATATTTAAAGATATATATGTATCGGATTCAGATTGGAATATAGCACTTCTTAGATATTTTAATCCAATAGGAGCACATAAAAGTGGTTTGATTGGAGAAAATCCAAATGATATACCTAATAATTTAATGCCATATATTGTAAAAGTAGCTACTGGAAAATTAAGTGAATTATCAGTATTTGGCAATGATTATGATACTAAAGATGGAACTGGAATAAGAGATTATATTCATGTTGTAGATTTAGCTAAAGGGCACATTAAAGCTATAGAATGGGTATTAAATGGAAATGGTATTGATGCATTTAATTTAGGTACAGGAAAAGGTTATAGTGTTTTAGAACTTGTTGAAGCCTTCAAAGAATATAATAAAGTAGATGTACCATATAAAATAGTAGGAAGACGTGATGGTGATATAGCAGAGTGTTATGCAGATGCTACTTATGCTAAAGAAAAATTAAATTGGTCATGCCAATATGGAATTGAAGATATGGTGAAAGATTCATATAATTATGTTAATAATAATAAATAAATGTTATGTGTAATGCATAACATTTTTTATTTTTTAAAAAAGAGACAATTGACACCGAAAACAATTTGTGTTATAATTATATTGCTCGATGGAGGTGACCTATATGCTTAGTGTATTAGATAAAAATACCGTTTCTATATTTTTAAAAATGGCTAGAAAAGAAATAGAAAAAAATAATGTTTACTTTGTAGGATATAGAACAGTAGAATCAAATGGAAAAATAAAAAATGCTAAGCAAGCACTTTTAGACATCGGAATAAATAACTTAAAAGAAATATGGTTGCATATAAAAACATTAGAAGTAGATGACTGTTTTAGAATAAGTAAAGATAGAGATTTAAAAAGAGATAATAATACAGAAATGTTTGAATTTAAGAAAATAATTAATAAGAAGAATGTTTATATAAAATTAACAATAAACGAGCGAGGGTTACTTTGTTTATCATTTCATTTAGATAATAATGGAGGTAATTAAAATGAAAAGAATAGAATATTGTTTTGAATGTAACAAAGATGTTGAAGTAATAAAAAAATGTGAAAAGAACAGTTATACATTTAGAGAAAAAGAATTCATAATAGTTGAAGAAAATCACTATTGTCCTATATGTAATACTGAATTATTAAATGATACTTTAGATAGTTCAATGTATAATATTTATAATGAATATTTAAAACTATTTGATTTGTCATTTAATAAAATAAAAGGAATAAGAACAAATTTAAATTTAACACAAGAACTTATGGCCAAAATATTAGGATGGTCAAAAAAAAGTATTGTTAGATATGAAAATGCAGATTCTGTTCCTCAAGGTGAATATTTAAACATGTATATAACGCTTAATGAAAATCCATTTCATATAATGAAAATATTAGAAAAGCAAAAAAATATTATATCACCAGAAGAATACTATAAAATATTAAAACTATTACCTTTTTATGATAAATATAAAACAATAAATAGTGTTTTATATTTACTAAAAGATAATTCTTTATATGAAACAAGTCTTATGAAAAACCTATTTACAATAGATTTTCAATATTATAAAGAAAATGGTACTCCAATTACAAATTTAAATTACATACATATGCCATATGGACCGGTAGTAGAAAATAGATTCTCGTTATACAATTTTATGTTAAAAAACGATTATATTGAGCTTGATACTACAGAATTTAGTAGTGGGACTAAATTTAAAAGTATATTTGAATATGATGAAAATTTATTTGAAGAAAATGAGTTAAAAACATTAATAGTAGTAAAAGAAAAATTAAAAAAATATAGTGCTACAATTTTAAGCGAATGGTCTCATTCATTTAAGGGATGGCAAGAGACAGAAAATGGTAAGATTATAAGTTACGAGTATGCACAATACTTAGATATAAACGATTTATAATTGATTAAAAATATAAAGTGTTATATAATATAAGTGTATTTATTTGGAGGAGTTGTAGTAATGGAATTACAAAGAGTAGTATTAATAATATTAACAACATTTATATTTACTGCTATATTTATACCAGTTGTAAAGAAAATAGCAGAGTTTATAGGATCAATGGATATACCAAATGCTAGAAAAATACATAGCAGTCCTATACCAAGATTAGGTGGTCTTGGTATATATGGTGGTTTTTTGTTAGGTTATATGTTGTTTGGAGCACATTCTGTGCAAATGAATGCTATTTTAATAGGAAGTTTTATTATACTAGTAACTGGAATAATAGATGATATTAAGCCAGTACCTGCTAAATATAAAATATTAGGACAGCTTGCTGGAGCTGCTGTTATACCACTATATGGTGGAATAATAATGCAGGATATCTCAGCATTTGGATTGTATCTAAACTTTGGGATATTTGCTATACCTATAACAATACTTTTTATAGTGGCAATTATAAATTGTATAAATTTAATAGATGGATTAGATGGACTATCATCTGGAATATCTGGAATATACTTTCTAACGGTAGGTATAATTGGAATGCTTCTAAATAATTCTAATGGACTTGATGTAACATTAACATTTATAATGTTAGGTAGTACATTAGGATATCTATTACATAATTTTCCGCCTGCTAAAATATTTATGGGTGATTCTGGAAGTATGTTTTTAGGTTATATCATTTCAGTAATAGCATTATTAGGATTTAAAAATATAACATTAACATCAGTAATAGTACCAATATTATTACTTGCAATACCAATAATGGATACTTTATTTGCAATATTAAGAAGATTAATAAATCATAAACCAATTGGTGAACCCGATAAAAATCATTTTCATCATCAATTATTAAAATTAAATTTATCAAAAAGAAAAACAGTATTATTAATATATATAATAGATTTATTATTTGCAATTGCATCAATACTATATGCAATTGGTAATAGAATGTTAGGTACAAATATATATGGTATAATAATTTATGTTATTCTATTAGTTTTAACAACAATTTTGGTAGTAAGAACAAATATTATATGGGATCATAAAAAATTAAAAGAGAAAAGAGAAAATAAAAAAAATAATAAATAGGACTAATAAAATAGTTCTATTTTTAATATTATAAATTGTATTTTAATTATAGTTGTGATAAAATTATACTAGAAGGATAGTGATAAGATGAATATAATAGATATCATTACAAAAAAGAAAAATAAATTAGAGTT
This sequence comes from Bacilli bacterium, assembly GCA_045636525.1. Taxonomy (GTDB): domain Bacteria; phylum Bacillota_I; class Bacilli_A; order RF39; family UBA660; genus CAG-302. Next base: position 5,381 of record JAZTXT010000042.1, read on the forward strand.
AAATGAAGAGGAAATTAAATATGTAGTAGAGGGGTTTGTATCTGGTGAAATAAAAGATTATCAAATGTCTGCGCTTCTTATGGCTATAGTAATAAATGATATGACAGATGATGAAGTAATACATCTTACTAAATATATGATGAAATCTGGTAGCATATTAGATTTAAGTAACTTACCTAATGTTGTAGATAAACATTCAACAGGAGGTGTTGGAGATAAAACAACACTTATAATATCTCCGATAGTTGCTGCATGTGGTTGTAAGGTGGCTAAAATGTCTGGTAGAGGACTTGGATATACTGGTGGTACTATAGATAAATTAGAATCTATACCAGGTTTTAAAGTTAATTTGAGTAAAGAAGAATTTATAACTCAGATAGAATCTATTGGTATGGCAATTACTTCTCAAACAGATGATATAGCACTAGCAGATAAAAAGATATATGCTTTAAGGGATGTAACAGGCACAACAGAAAGTATACCATTAATTGCTTCTTCAATAATGAGTAAAAAAATAGCATCAGGATCTAAAAACTTAGTACTAGATATTAAAGTAGGAGAAGGGGCACTTATTAAAAATATAGATGATGCAAGAAGACTAGCTAATTTAATGATAAAAATAGGTAAGGCAAATGATATGAAAATAGTATGTTTACTTACTAATATGGATATACCACTAGGTAGTAATATTGGTAATTCACTAGAAGTACTAGAAGCTATAAATCTATTATACTACAACACTGATAGTAGTCTTAGAAATCTATGTATTGAACTATCAAGTTATATGGTATCTTTGGGACTTAATATTG
>JAZTXT010000043.1:0-16137 GCA_045636525.1 Bacilli bacterium
AGAATTATAAAACTTTACTTTTATGTCAAATAATGTTATACTTAATACGAATAGAGGATTGATAAAATGGCAAAGAAAAAACATAAAAAAGAAGAAGAAAAGAAAAAGTTTGAATATAGTAATGAAGTAATAGGAATTATATTAATACTTGCTTCAATAATAGGAATAGGAGCATATGGGCCTGCAGGTAACTTTATTAGAGCATTTGCTATATTTTTGGTTGGTAACATTTATGTATTCCTACTAGCGGGTGTTCTTATACTAGGAGGATACTTAATAGTAAAAAGAAAAATGCCAAATTTCTTTAACTTAAGATGGATAGGATTTTATATAATAACAATATCATTTTTAATATTACTTCATACAAAATATATAACATTAAATGCACAAGAAGGCGTTAAGATACTAACTGAAACATTTGATAATTTGCTTAAAGTATTTAGTGAAACTAATAGTGGTACTATAATTGATACAATTAGTCATTCAATATCTAATAGTGGTGGTGGAATGATTGGTGCTGTCTTTACATATTTATTTTATAGTTTATTTAAAGATGGAACAAAGATTGTGGTAATAACATTAATAGTAATAGGTGCAATACTTCTTATGAATACTAGTATTATTGATTTAATTAAGAAGATAAAAATGCCTAAGATTAAGAAACGTGAAAAGAAAGAAAAAGAATCTAAAGAAGAAGATGAAGTTGATAAAAGAATAATACTTGCGTCTTCTAAAGATATAGAAAAAGTAAGTGAAAAGGAAATAATAAGTGAACCAGATATTCCTATAAAGACAGTAGATAGTACTAGTGATAGTACTTCTAGTGAGGAAGAGAATAAGCCAGTAATTAATCCTAATTATAAATTACCTCCTTTAACACTACTTAAATTAGCAAAAGGGAATAATGATAAAGAAAATGTTGAAGCAGTAAAACAAAATATAAATACATTAGAAAAAGTACTTATGGATTTTGAAATACCAGGTAAGATTAAAGAATGTCATATTGGACCATCAGTTACTCAGTATGAATTAGAATTACAAGCTGGTACTAAGGTAAATAAATTATTATCGATACAAAAAGAAATAGCTCTTAATTTGGCTGCTAAAGACGTTAGAATACAAGCTCCTATACCTGGTAAGAGTACTATAGGAATAGAACTACCTAATAAAGTAAATTCAGCAGTATCTTTTAGAGAAGTATTAAGTAAGATACCTGCACCAGACGCTAAAAGTATCCTAGCAGTAGGACTTGGTAAAGATATCATGGGTACAGTAAAATGGGCTGAAATTAATACAACACCACACCTTTTAATAGCAGGTGCTACCGGTAGTGGTAAATCAGTATGTATAAACTGTATTATAGCTTCAATACTTATGAGAGCAAGACCTGATGAAGTAAAACTAGTAATGGTAGACCCTAAAAAGGTAGAACTATCTATGTATAATGGGGTACCACATTTACTTACTCCGGTAGTAACAGATCCTAAGAAAGCATCTATTGCTCTTAAGAATATTGTTGCTGAAATGGAAAGAAGATATCAAGTATTTGAAGATACTAAGTGTAAGAATATTAGTGCATATAATACTATGTGTGAAACTAAAACTGAATATCAGAAGATGCCTTATATTGTATTTATAATAGATGAGTTAGCAGACCTTATGTTAGTGGCAGCAAAAGATGTAGAAGACTCAATTATGAGAATTACTCAGATGGCAAGAGCAGCAGGTATTCACTTAATAGTAGCTACTCAAAGACCATCTACAGATGTAATTACAGGTGTAGTAAAAGCTAATATTCCATCTCGTATATCATTTGCGGTATCGTCTTCAATTGACTCTAGAACAATACTAGATCAAACAGGAGCAGAAAAACTACTTGGTAAAGGTGATATGTTATTTAAACCTATGGGAGAAAATGTTCCTATTAGAATACAAGGCGCTTATGTAAGTGATGAAGAATTACAAAAAATAGTAGACTTTACTATATCACAGCAGAAGGCTAACTATGACCACTCACTTACTGAAGATAGAAGTGAAGCATCATCTGATGCGGGGAAATATGATGATGGATATGAATCAGCAGATGAGTATGATGATCCTCTATACAATGATATAGTAGATTTTGCAATAGAGTTTGGTAAAATATCAGCTTCTCTAATTCAAAGAAAATATCGTATTGGATATAATAGAGCAGCTAGAATAGTGGATCTACTTGAAGAAAGAGGAATAATAGGACCACAAAATGGTTCTAAACCTAGAGAAGTATTAGTTAAAAAAGAAAATAATGATGAGGAGTAATCATCATTATTTTTTAATACCCAAGGAGCTTAAGGTCTCCTTTGGGATTTTTAGAGCCTGTAGTCTCTAAAAATTATATTATTTTAAATGCTAAAAAATAGCAAACAATTGTTTACAAAGTATACTATTTTGATTGACTTATATATTATCAAAATGGTATAATGTAATAGGAACATTTGATAGTTGGGTGATTGCCAAACTTCACAAAGAAGGGAGGCGATAATTATGAGTAAGAAGGATTTTTTAATTCTATCTTTAATCATTCTAATCTTCCTATTAGTATTATTGCTATTTATAGTTTTAATATAAAAAGAAAATCACCTAACTCAAAACAGCGTTTGAATTAGGTGAACCAAATTTATTTTGGCAGCACCCAACATGCGAATATCAGATGTTCCTTTTTTAATATATGAAGTTTCCTTCATTCATATACATAATACCATAAAATAATAATTTTTTCAATAATATTTGTTCGTTTTCCAAAAAATAGTTGCTATTTTTGAAAATTTATTATATAATTATTAGGCAGGTGAAATTTTATGATAATAGAGTTATTTGATCTTGTTAGTAAAGGAAAGAAAATAAATATTGATAATGAAGTTAATATTTCAGAAGAACTTCTTAGTACTAGTACAATTAGAAGACTCTATAATGTCCATTTTAATGGTTATGTTGATAAGCTAATTGATGATACATATGAATTAGTAGGTATGTTATCAGGAACTATGATAATACCAGATGATATAACATTAGAGGACTTTGAGTATAATTTTACTAGTGAAATAGAAGAAAATATTGATGAAACAAGAATAAATTACCAAAAAAGTATTGATATTACTGAAGATTTATGGCAAAATATTCTTGTGGAGATTCCTCTCAAGGCTGTTAATGAGAAAAATAAAAATATTAAACTTGAGGGTGATGGTTGGAGACTAATTAGTGAGGAAGATTTAGAGAATACTAAAAATAATCCTTTAAGTAGTCTAGAAGAAATGTTCAGGAAGGAGTGAGAATATGGCAGTTCCATTTAGAAAAGTAAGTAAAACTAGAAGAGATATGAGAAGAACTCATTATAAAATTACCGCTAATGGACTAGTTGAATGTTCAAACTGTGGTGCTAAAATTAGACCTCATAGAGCATGTCCTAAATGTGGATTTTATAAAGGAGCAGATACTTCTAAAGTAGTTGAAACTAAAGTAGCTGAAGAAAAGAAAGCTCCTAAAAAAGCAAAATCTTCAAAGAAAGTAGAAGAATAGTAGTAAGTTAAGCAGTACATTTGTTTTTTGTACTGCTTTTTTACATATAAAAGTGTAAAGTGTATTCTTTTATATGTAGAAATATGTTATAATTTGGTTATGTAATAGATAATTATTCTATTATAAATTCGTAGTGAATTGGGGGAAATGTAGTATGGAAAAGATAGATAAGTATAGTAGTATGTCTGATACATATAAATTAGACAGAGAAAGAAGTAAGGAAATAACTGGTTATGCATCAATAGATAGACCATGGAAAAAATATTATAAAGAAGTACCAACAAAAGAAATTGAATTAAATCAAACTATATATGAAATGGTTTTTGACCAGGAAGATATGGATGCATTAGCTTTGGGATATTTAGGAACAGATTTGACATATAAACAATTAAAAAAATATGTTGATAGATTTGCAGATGCTCTAATAAAAAATAATATTAAACAAGGTGATGTTGTTTTAATGGGGGTATCTAACTCTATTGGAATGATGATATCATTACTTGCCATTAATAAAATAGGTGCGGTATCTAAATGGTTTGATATAAGAGCGAGTAAGAACGATATTGAACAATATGCTAACTCTAGTAATTGTAAGTGTATGATAGCATTTGATATGTTATTACCTAAAATAGAGAATATAACAGAAGAAACATCAATAGATAAAGTGATTGTTATAAATCCAGCAGATTATTTACCTAAATATAAAAAAGCATTATATAATTTAAAATGTAAGAAAGAAGGAACATTTAATCCTTTACCAAATAAAAAGGAATTTGTATATTTTGAAGACTTTTTAAAAGAAGGAAATAAAAAATCACAAATATCTTGTGCTCCATTTGATAGAGAAAGACCTTCATTAATGATTCAATCAAGTGGTACAACTGGTAAACCTAAAACAATAGTTCATTCAGATTTATCAGCTGTAAGTTCAACTATGCAACTAGCTTATTCAGATTTACCACTTGGAAAAGGTAAGAAAATATTAGTGGCATTACCACCATGGATTGCTTATGGACTTGGAAATGCAACAATTATGGCAATGTCATTTGGAACTAAGGTTGAACTATGTCCTAATTTTGATCCAGATGCGGTATATAAAAATTTAGGTAAATTTACAATATCATTTGCGGCACCATTCCATTATAGATATTTAAGAGATAATTATGGTAGATTAACTGAAAAAGAATTATCTTTATTAAAACAAGTTGAATGTATGGTTACAGGTGGAGATAAAGTAACAGTAGAGGAGAACGAAGAGTTTGAAGCAAAATTTGGTTGTCCTGTTGTAAATGGATATGGTAACAACGAAGGTTGGGGAGCTCTTACTGTAAATCCAACAAAACATAATAGTTATGGTACGGTAGGTATTCCCAAATATGGCGATACAATCATTAGTTATGATGAAAATAGTAAGAGTGAAAATAAATATTATGAACTTGGTGAAATATGTTCATTAACTGATACAACAATGCTTTATTATCAAGATAACGAAGAAGAAACTAAAAGAGTAAAGAGAATGCATGAAGATGGTAAAGTATGGATTCATACAGGAGACTTAGGCTATATAGATGAAAATGGTTATGTTCATTTATCAGGAAGAGCAAGTAGAGTTATTGTTAGATTAGGATTTAAAATTTCAGCATATACTATTGAAGATAAAATAAGTGAACATTATGCAGTTAAAGAATGTGTAACCGTTTCAGTAAAAGATAGCAAAGAAGAACATGTTCCTATGTCTTTCGTAGTATTAAAAGAGGAATATAAATCAGATTCTGATAATATGAAAGAAGATATCTTACAAAAATGTTATATGGAATTAAAAGAATATGAAGTTCCTAAGCATCTAGTAATAGTGGATAGCCTACCTTATACTCAAAATAATAAGTATGATTTTAGATTGCTAGAGACTATGGGAAATGAATATGTTTTAACACTTCCAAATAAAGATGATGTATTAAAAAAGACAAAGAAAAGATAAAAATGTATAAAGTTTATCTTTTTTTTATTAAATAATAATGATATAATTAAAATAGGATGTGATAGAATATGAAGATTGGAAATATTAATAATACAATGCTCTTTTCATTTATTTCGCTTGTTTATATGATATTCTTTGCTTTTGGATTCTTTACAAAGAAAAAAATAAGAACATCAGAATTAAATATATTTACAGGATTAATAATAAGTAATATAATTTCACTAATTGTTGAAATATTATTGGTGGTATTTATTTTAACAAATAATCCAATGTTAGATATAACATTGAAAATATTTAATATGTGTATTTTACTATATGTTTGGATGTTTGGTTTATACAGTTATTTGACTGTAAAGAAAAATGGTGAAGTAATAAATGTAAAGGATAAATTATTTAAATTATATGTAATTTTCTATTTGGTTTGTAGCACTATAATACTAATGTTACCAGTTAATATTAATTTAGAAGATTATAAACAATACTCTTATGGACCAAGTGTTAACTTTTTATTTGTGGCAATAGGTACACTTGTTACAATAACAATAGGTTTATTAATAACAAATATTAAAAAACTTAAATCTAGAAAATGTATGCCTATATTACTATTTATTTTCTTAATTGGTACCAATGCTATAATACAGTTTATTTGGCCATATGTTTTACTTGCAAATTCCTTCTTTAGTTTTATTACTTTCTTAATGTATTTTACTGTTGAAAATCCAGATTTAAAAATGTTAGATGAAGTACATAAATCAAAAGAAATATCAGATAATGCTAATGAAGAGAAGGCTATGTTCTTATATAATATGACTAATGATATAAGAAGAGCTACTAAAGAAGTAGATAATATTGCAAATGAAATTTTATATGAAACTGAAAATAAAGAAGTTGATATAGAAAGAGTAAAAGATTATGCAAGAGAACTTAAAAATAGTGCTGCTAGATTTAATACTATGACTAATGAAATATTAGATATATCACAGGTAGATAGTGCTAATATTAGAGTATATAATGAAAAGTATAATGTTAAATTAATTATTAAAGAATTTGTGGGAATGTATAAAAAGAAATGTATAGATAAAAATTTAGATTTTAGAACAAGTATAGCTAGTGATATACCTGATTATCTATATGGAGATAGTGTAGGACTTAAAAATGTATTAACAATAATACTTGATAATAGTATTAAATATACAAATGATGGTTATATAGAATTTAGTGTTAATACTATAATGAGAAGAGATGTATGTAGATTAATTATATCAATTGAAGATACTGGTTCTGGTATTAAAGCAGAAAATTTAGAAAAGATATTTAGTAAGAAAGAAGAAGATACTGAAGAAGATAGACATAATTTAGATAATAATCTATATAATGCTAAAAGATTAATTACTTTAATGGGTGGTACAATAATACCTACTAGTGTATATGATAAAGGTACCACGATTAAGATAGTACTAGATCAAAAAGTAGTAAGTGATACTAATAATGAAATAACTAAGTATGAAGAAGTATATGATAAGAAAAAAGTATTACTAGTAGATGATAATATATCTAGTACAAAGATAGTAAGTAAATTACTTGAAGATACTAATATAGAGTTAGAAATAGTATCATTAGGTAGTGAGTGTCTTGATAAAATAAGAAATAAAGAAAAGTATGATTTAATACTATTAGATGAAGATATGAAACCACTTGATGGTATTACAGTAATGAAGAAATTAAAGAGTATTAGATCGTTTAATACAAGAGTAGTACTTCTTACTCGTAATAATGATTATGAATATAATGATGATTATCTAAAATATGGATTTAGTGATTATATATTAAAACCATTAGATAAAGATAAGTTCTTAGAAAAACTTGACAAGTGTTTAAAATAACATTTGTTCTTTTTCTATTTATATGTTAGAATAATTTTAATAAGTTAATTTAGGAGGGATAAAAATGAAAAAAATTATAACAAACGTTCACAATCTTAAAGAAGAAGAAATGACAGATTTAGTTAGAAAGGTAAAACTATTATTAGTAAATTCACAAAATGAAATAATGCTTGGATATTCACATCACGAATATCAATTTCCAGGAGGAACTGGGGAACCTAATGAAGAATTAATTAATACAGTAAATAGAGAAATTGAAGAAGAAACAGGAATTAAACTAAATTTATCTGAATTAGAGGCTTTTGCTTGTGCAATAGGTTATTACAAAGATTGGCCGGCAGAAGGAAGAAATAAAAAAATAGAAATTTATTACTATGAAATAAAAACAGATGAAAAACCTAATTTAGATAATCTGAATTTAACAGAAAGTGAAAAACAAGGTAATTTTGAATTGAGATATATACCATTAGATAAAGTAGAAGAAGAATTGCAGAAAAATGTAGATGAATTTGGAGATCCACATGGTATAGCAAAAGAAATGCTTAACTTATTTAAAATATATAAAAACAAATAAAATATAATAAGGAGACTATATATGAATAAAAATATACTAATAATAGGTCCAGCAAGAAGTGGTAAAACAACACTATCCAGATTATTATCAAAAAAATATGGATATAATATAATAAATTTAGATGATATAATTAATGCTTTTGAAAGTATTCCAGAATGTGAAATTAAACATGATGGCAATGAAATAGAAACAGCACAAAAAATAGGAAAGTTTCTAAAAAGATATTTAATAGAGTTATCAGAAGGGCCAAATTTTTATGATGGTATAAAATATGTTATTGAGGGAACACATATTGATTTTGAAGAAATTATGCCAATGTTAAATGAAGAAAAATATAGGGAAAAGTATGAAATAATAGGTTTATTATATAATAATCTAACAGCGGAAGAACTATATAACAATATAAAAAAATATGATACAGAAGATGATTGGACATATTGGTGTAATGATGAAGAATTAAAAGGTAATTCAAGATATTTTATTGAAAGAAATAAATATTTTTACAATAAATTTAACGAATATGGAATAAAAACATATAATATTTCAAGTGATAGGGAAAAAATATTAAATGTTATTTGTGATGAATTATCTAAAAAAAATTAAAATATTTTGACATTATAAATTCATTATGTTACAATTAAGACAAGAAAAGGAGGAATGACTATGTATAGCATTAATCACGTAATCATGTATATGCCTAGTCATACCTGCTAATTACTAATAATAAATAATCTATTATAGTATAATGCAGGTATGTGTTTTTGTCGTGCCTGCATCCGCTTCTTGGATGCGATTCCAGGGAGTTTTTTAATTATACAAATAATAGAGGTGATAGAAATGTTAGAAATAAGTTTAAGTAAAATAGTTAAAAATTATGGATTTAAAAGAGTATTAGATGAATTTAGTTTAGATATATTAAAAGGAGAAAGAATAGCTTTAATAGGACCAAATGGTTCTGGTAAAAGTACAATATTTAAAATAATATGTGGAATAGAAGATATAGATGCAGGAACAGTTACAATTAATAATAATGTAAGTATAGGTATGCTAGAGCAATTACCAACTTATGAAAAAGAAAATATAACAGTAAAAGAAATATTAACACAAGGATTTAGTGAAATATATAAGTTAGAAGAAAATCTTAGAAGGTTAGAAGAACGGATGTGTAACTGCAAGGAAAACGAACTAGAAAAAATATTAAAAGATTACAGTAGATTACAAGAAAAATATGAATCATTAGGTGGTTATGATATAAATATAAAAGTAAGTAAAATATGTAATGGATTTAAAATTAATGAAGAAATGTTAAATAAGGAATTTAATACATTAAGTGGTGGAGAAAAATCAGTAGTGGCGTTTGCTTCTCTTATGATAAATAATCCAAGTATATTATTACTTGATGAGCCTACTAATCATTTGGATATAGATACATTAGAGTGGTTAGAAAAATATTTAAAAAATTATAATGGTACAGTATTAATAAGTTCACATGACAGATATTTCTTAGATAAAGTAACTACCAAAACAGTGCTAATAGAAAGAGGTAAAGAAGAAATATTTCATGGAAATTATTCATATTATCTTGAAGAAAATGAGAGAAGAATAATTTCTGAATTTGAAGACTATAAAAATCAAGAAAAGAAAATTGAAGCAATGAAGCAGCAAATAAAAAAATTAAGGGAATGGGGAGAAAGAGGAGATAATCCTAGATTTTTCAGAAGAGCAATTTGTATAGAAAGAAAACTTGAAAAATTAGAATTATTAGATAAACCACTAACAAAGAAAGAATTACCATTAGATTTTGAAATTAAATGCCGTTCAGGTAAGGAATCTTTGGTAGTGAGAGAACTAGATATTTCAGTAGGAGGAAATAAATTATTAAATGATATAAATTTTACAATAAAATATGGTGATAGAGTATGTTTAATGGGTAAAAATGGAACAGGTAAATCAACATTAATAAAAAAAGTATTAGAAAGTATAAATAGTTATGATGAAAAAATAAAATTAGGTAGTAATGTATCAATAGGTTATATTGAGCAAGAAATAAAATTTGATAATGAGGAAAGAACAGTACTTGAAGAAGCAAGAAAAGTATTTGATGGAACAGAAGCAATATTAAGATCGGCGTTATCTAAATTCTTATTCTATGGAGACAATATACATAAAAGAGTTGGTACATTATCGGGAGGAGAAAAGGTTAGGTTAAAACTATTTGAACTAATCCAAAAGAAGGCCAATTTCTTAATATTAGATGAACCTACAAATCATATTGATATAGATACCAAAGAAATGCTTGAGGAAGCTTTAAAAGAATATAAAGGTACAATACTATTTATATCTCATGATAGATACTTTATAAATAAACTATCAAATAAAATTTTATATATAGAAAATAAAGAAATAAAAGAATATATTGGTAATTATGATTATTACCAAGAAATTAAAAAGAAATAATAATATATCGAAAGGAAGTGATAAAATGATTAGAAGATTTAAAGAGGAAGATGCACTAGAAGTATCAAATTTAATTGCACATACATTAAGAACTGTAAACATAAAAGATTATACTGAAAAGCAAATAGAACATACAATAAGCACACTAACACCAGATAAATTAATAGAGAAAAGTAAGTGGACACATTTTTATGTTGTTTGTGATGCAAATAAAATAATAGGATGCGGAGCTATCGGTCCATACTGGGGAAGTACAGAAGAAAGTAGTTTATTTACAATATTTGTGTTGCCAGAATATCATGGTAGGGGAATAGGAAAAAAAATAATAGAAGTATTAGAACAAGATGAATATTTTTTAAGAGCTAAAAGAATAGAAATACCTTCTTCTATTACAGCGTGTGAATTTTATTTAAAACAAGGTTATAATTATAAAAATGGAATTAATAAAATTGATAAAGAACGATTGTATCGTTTAGAAAAACATAGATAAAGATAAAAAGGCAAATTAAATAATTTTACAAAAAACATTTACACAAATGGAAAATAGTGGTAAAATAAATTTAATTAAATTATTTTGCTGTTAATATTATTTGGAGGAGGAGGACCTTGTTTTAGTTTCTCCCTTTTTTGCTTTTTAATAACAAAATAATAATGAAAGGGTGTATGAAAAATGAATTTAGAAATTAAAAAGGTTGAATTAAAAGAAAGAGAAAAGTTAGAGAAGTTATTGCAATTATATTTACATGATTTAAGTTTATATTTTCCAATTCCATTTTATTCTGATGAGTGCAAGTATGAATATGATTTGAATAAATATTTTGAAAATAATTATGCATATTTTATAGAGTCAGAGCATAATATTTTAGGATTTGCTTTGGTAGATGATAACAAAAACAATAATTATGAAATAAGTGAAATATTTGTTTTAAATAATTATAAAGGTCATAAAATCGGAGAGCAAGCAGTTACTAAAATATTTGATATGTACAAAGGAAATTGGACTATAAAAGCAGTTCCATCTTCACCTGTAGCAGAATCTTTTTGGAAGAAAGTAGTAGATAATTATACTAATGGAGATTTTAAACTAGAACATACTGGAAAATACAATAGAGCAGAATTGTTTTTTACTAACAAAAAGTAGGCAAGTATCCATAACATAATTGTATATTTCAGATTTAAATGATAATATAACTATAGAAAGAAGGTCGATTATGAAACTATATTATTTATTAAGTGGAAATGATAAAGAAAAAGGATTCTATTCAAGTGTGGTGAACTATTTCAAAAAAGATATAAAAGATAATAGTGTCATTACATTTATATCAAGTTCCTTTGATAATTTTGAAAAGAATGATGCGTATTACGATAACATGATAAGATTTTTTAATAACATCGATGTGATTTTTAAAGAAACATATTTAATTGATAATAGAATAAACAAAGAAGATGCAAGAAAAATCATTCAAAAATCAGATGTAATATACATAATGGGTGGAGTGCCACATATAGAAATGCAAAATATTCAATCTTATGATTTAGTAAAACCTTTAATAAAATTTGAAGGTATAATAATTGGAGTTAGTGCTGGAGCAATTAATATGAATAAGAATGTCTGCTATATAGATGAAGAAAACAATATAAAAGAATATAATGGTATTGGGCTTACTGACTTTAATATAGCACCACATCTAGATTTTAATAATATAGATTATCTAAAAGAAATATTTAGAGTAAGTAAAGTAAGAAAAACAATAGCTTTACCTAATGAATCATTTATAAGAGTAGAGAATGGATTATCAGAAATAATTGGAGAACACTATATAGTAGAAGACGAAACAATAAATATAGAAGGTTATCCATATGAAGAAATAAATCATACTGGTACAATTACATTGGAAACAGATAGATTAACATTAAGAAGAACCACAAGTAAAGATTTTGAAGAATTTTTCTATATGCAGTTAAATCCTAATTTAAGAAAGTATCTAGGTACTACTAAAATAGGAAACAACCCAGAGAAAAATAAATTGTACTTTAACGAAGATAAATATAATGAACTAGATTATTATAGATGGACAATAGAAAGAAAAGAAGACAAAAGATTAATAGGAACAATATATTTAAATATCCATAATGAAAAAGCAAGAAGTGCAGGCATCGATTACTGGATAAGAGAAGATGAATGGGGGAAAGGATATACAACCGAAGCATCACAAAAAATATTAGAGTTTGCTTTTGATACATTAAATCTTAATAGAATCGAATCATGCGGCGCAAAAGATAATACTGGTACTTGGAAAGTAATGGAGAAGATTGGATTAAAATATGAAGGAATTAGAAAAGATGGAATCTTCTATTACTATGGAGGTTTAGAAGATTTGGTAATGTATGGAATAACTAAAGATGAATATGAAAGAGCAAAGAAAATAAGATAAAAACAAATAAAGAAAAAAGGTATTGACAACTATCATAAAAAGTTATATACTTAATGGCAAGTGAGGAGATATAAACAATTTGCGAGCTATCTCGGGTATTAAATACTTACACGAACTTTAAAAAAGTACGGAGTCACTTTGTAATGACTACGTACTTTTTGCCTTTTTATGTACTAGTTATTACATATGGTCCTAACAAAAAAGTCCTAAGGGCAAATATTTAAAGTGAGTATGTATAAGTTATATAATGAGCTACATAGGGATTAGATAGTCCTACACGCACTTGTAAAGTACGGAGTCACATTCTATCAAAGAATGAATTCTGTACTTTTTTCATACTATAAAATAAGTTAATATATTGTAACTGCTAAAAGTAAGGAGTGTGATTATTATGGCTATAATTGAAGTAGAAAATTTAACAAAAATATTTAAAATAAAAGAAAAAGAAAAGGGATTAAAGGGGAGTTTAAAATCAATAATAAAGTCTAAATATAAAAAAATAAAAGCAGTAAACGATATAAGTTTTACAGTAGAAAAAGGAGAAATAATAGCCTTTATAGGGCCTAATGGAGCAGGAAAATCTACTACTACAAAAATGTTAACAGGAATACTATATCCAGATAAAGGAAATATCAAAGTATTAGATATTGATCCTAAAAAAGAAAGAAAAAAATTAGCATACCAAATAGGAACAGTATTTGGACAAAAAGAACAATTATGGACACATCTAACACCATATGATAATTTCAAATTCTTTGGAGCTATCTATGACATACCAGATTCTAGAGTAGAAAAGAAAATAGAAGAATTAAAAAATCTTTTTGAATTAGAAAGTTTTATAGATACTCCAGTTAGAAATTTAAGTTTAGGACAGCGTATAAGATGTGAAATAGTAGCAGCCCTAGTACATGAACCAAAAGTATTATTCTTGGATGAACCAACAATAGGACTAGATCCAGTGGTAAAAGAAAATATAAGAACATTAATAAAACGAATGAATAAAGAATATAAAACAACAATATTCTTAACTAGTCATGATGTTGGAGATATAGAAAAATTATGTAAAAGGGTTATCATAATAAATAATGGTGAAGTAGTATTAGATGATTCAATGGAAAACTTAAAGTATCACTATCTAAACAAAAAGATAGTAGAGGCTAAAATGAAAGAAAAAGTAAATTTAGATGATGAAGAAGGAATAACTATTCTAAAAGATAAAGGATATAATCTTAAAATAGAAGTAGATACAGAGAAGAAGAGTGTAGCGGATGCAATAAAATTATTAAATCCAGATAATATAATAGATATAAATATTTCAAATGTACCACTAGAAGATATAATAAGTGACATTTATAAAAAAGAGGCTAAATAATGAAGAAGTATTTATTCATATATAAATCAGAAGTGATGACAAATCTTCAGTATATCTTCAATCTATTAACAGGATTTGTAAGTTTCATAATATTTATATATATATTTCTAAATCTATGGAACTATATGTATAGTGATCCAAATGAAATAATAAATGGTTATACTTTAGAGCAGATGATATGGTATGTTATTATAACAGAAATATTATGGATGATATTAGGTGGTAGAAAACTATGTAAAAAAATAAGTAATGATGTAAGAGGAGGAAATATAGCCTGTCAAATAAATAAACCATATAGTTATATAGGTTATATCTTATCTAGTCATTTAGGAGATGTTACAATAAAAGCATTATTATTTATACCACTAGGAATGATTACAGGATTAATATTCTTAGGTATTTTTCCAAATCTTAATATACTAAGTATAATTGCAGTATTAATATCAGGAGTACTTGCCACAATAATAAGTACATTAATAATAACATTTATAGGACTATTGTCATTTATAATTGAAGACTCTAATCCATTTTACTGGATTTATAGTATCTTAATATTAATGGTAGGTACACTTTTTCCAATAGAATACTTTCCTGAAACATTACAAAAAATACTAACATTTAGTCCAATATACGTTGTTTGTTATGGACCAGCAAAATTATTTGTAGATTTTACATGGACAAATTTCATTACAGTATTAATAGCGCAGATAATCTATATAGGATTAGCATGGTTATTATGTAATTTAATGTATCAGAAAGGAGTGAAAAAATTAAATGTTAATGGCGGTTAAAAATCAATTAAAAGTATCATATTTATCTGTTAAGTATGCTTTGATGAGAGAAATGTTAAATAAAGTAACTTTCTTTACAAATATAATATTTATGATATTAAATAATGCTAGTTGTATTATTCAGTGGATAGTACTATATTCACTAAAAGATAATATTGGTGGATATACATTTAATCAAATGTTACTTCTTTGGGGTATAGCATCCGCTACATTTGGATTTTCTAAATTCTTTTTCACTAATGCTTTCGATTTATCAGAATTAATAAATGTAGGTAAATTAGATTCATACTTAGTACAACCTAAGAATGTTCTAATATCAGTAATTACTTCAAATATATCAACATCTGCAATAGGAGACTTGATATATGGTTATATAATATTATTTATATGTGGTTTTACATTACAGAAATTTATATTGTTTACCACATTTACTATATTAGGTGGTTTAATATTAACAGCAATATCAGTAATATTAAATAGTTTAAGTTTTTGGTTTAATAAGATGGATGTAGTCGCAGACACTGTAAATAATATGATGTTAAACTTTGCTACATATCCAGAGGGGATATTTAAAGGATTGGCTAAAATATTACTATATACATTAATACCAGTAGGAATAGTAAACTATATTCCTATACAAATAATGACTGAATTTAATTTGAATTTATTTTTTATAACAATAGGAGTAACCACACTACTAATAGCATTAGCCTTTATAATATTTTATAAAGGGTTAAAAAGATATTCATCTAGTAATCTAATGGTAGCTAGAATATAAAAAGTATTGACAATTCAAAATAAAAATCATAAAATAAAATTATAGAAAGAAAAGGAGAAATAGACTATGAAAACAAATAACTATACAAATTTAACTTATTGGTGTATAGACTTATTTAAAGATAGGTCTATTTCGCATACCTTAATATAACAATAATAAACTAGGTATACAAATAAAATGTAACCTTTGTCAAGGACTAAATTAAAAAGACAGACTAAGTAATGGATGAAAGAAGATGATTTCTGTATTGAACAGGAGTCATCTTTTTTAGATTCCATTGATATCTAAAATTATTGTAATATTCAATATAATCT
>JAZTXT010000044.1:0-14024 GCA_045636525.1 Bacilli bacterium
AAGATTCACCTTTAATACCAATATAAATATCTCCCTCTTTAATAGTTCTAGTATCCTTAGAAATATTCTTTATTTCTAAATTAATATCTCCACATACTAATTTACCACCAAATTTTTCTATTATATCTCTTACATAAATCATATTATCAACCTCTATAAAAACTATTCTACTATATCATTAATTATACTATCTACTCTAGATAATTCATCATCAATTTCTTTAAGAGAAATTTGTGTTTTTTCTATTTTTATTTCTTCTTTCTTTATCTCATTATCATTTCGATTTGTAAGCTCACATACCATATAAGAATCAATTATTCTATCCTTTATAACATATGAACCATTACTATTTCTATCCATAATAGATATTTCATTAATTTTAATTATATTACTATAGTTATCAGATACAATACCAATCATATCTTTACTATTAGTAATATATGTTTTAACTATTTTACTTGGATTACTCTTAATAACCTTCATAAGAAGTATTCCCCTCTTAGCTCTACTAGTTTTCTCAAATTCAGTAAGTCTAGTTCTCTTACCAGTACCCTTATCAGTAAGTATAGTAATATATTCACTTCCAGCATCAAATAGTGTGCCACTTACTACATAATCATCTTTTAAACTAATAGATTTAACACCTGCAGCTTTAACTCCAACTACTGGTACTTCTTCTACATCATACCATAATCCATATCCATTAGAAGTACTAATAAACACATTAGAACTACTACTATCAGTAACACTAACAATTTCATCATCATCTTTTAAATTCATCATCTTAATAGGTTTACTATATCTTTGTACCTTAAATTCACTAAGTAGTGTTCTCTTAATCATACCATTCTTACTAAATGCCGTAATATATCTTTCTTTATCAAAATCATATACAGGAATACTAGCAACTATACTCTCCCCTGGACTTAAACTAATTACATTACTAATATGTTTACCAAGTTCTTTCCATTTAGCATCAGGTATATCATATACAGGTAAATATAAATAATTACCCATATTAGTAAACAATAATACTGTATCTAATGTAGAAATATTATATAATCCAATTAGATAGTCATTATCTTTTAAAGTAGTCTCTTCCCCATTAGAAGAATTATAACTTCTAAGTGGTACTCTCTTAATATATCCCTCATTACTAATAGCCACTACTACATCTTCTTTTGGTATCATAACAGTAGTATCGAGTTTAATTTCTTCTACTTCTTCCCTAATCTCAGTTCTTCTCTCTATAGCATATTCTTTCTTAATCTTTCTTAAATCTTCTTTTATAACGCTATCTAACTTACTAGGATTAGATAAAATTTCTTCATATAATCTTATTCTTTCTTCTAACTTCTTCATTTCTTCTTCAAGTAGTACAACATCAGTATTAGTAAGTCTATATAATTGTAAATTAACAATAGCCTCAGCCTGAGTATTAGTAAATTCATACTCTTTTACTAAATTATCTATAGCATCTGCCTTATTCTTAGATCTTCTAATCAAAGCAATAACTTCATCAAGTATTGAAATAGCTTTAACAAGCCCTTCCATAATATGATAACTCTTTTTAGCAGTACTTAAATCATACTCAGTACCTTTATATACTATCTCTCTTTGATGTGCTATATAAGCATCTAATATTCCAAGTAGTCCAAGTTGCATAGGTCTACGATTAACTATAACAACATTATTAAAATTATATGATATTTGTAAATCAGTATTTTTATATAAAAAGTTAAGTATATTATTAGCATCAGCTTCTTTCTTTAAATCAATAGCTATTTGAAGTCCATCTTTATCAGATTCATCTCTAACCTCAACAATACCATCTAACTTCTTATCTATTCTAATTTCATCTATTTTTCTTACAAGTACTTGCTTATTAACCTCAAATGGAATCTCATTAATAATAATTTTATTCTTTTCTATAACAGCTTTAGCCCTAACAAATATTCTGCCTCTTCCTGTCTCATAAGCCTGTTTTATCCCATCTATTCCTAAAGCAATACCACCAGTAGGAAAATCAGGACCTTTAACATAATTCATAATAGTCTCTAATCTACTATTAGGATTATCTATTCTAAATACTGTAGCATCAATTACTTCACCTAAATTATGAGGAGGCATATTAGTTGCATATCCAGCACTAATACCAGTAGTTCCGTTAACTAAAAGATTTGGAAATCTACTAGGAAGTACTGTTGGTTCCATTAATCTATCATCATAGTTCGGAGCCATAGCCACAATACCACTCTTATCTATATCACGAAGTAGTTCACCTGCTATTTTAGAAAGTCTTGCCTCAGTATAACGTGATGCCGCAGCAGAGTCTCCATCAATAGAACCATTATTACCTTGCATATCAACTAGAGGTGCACCATTCTTCCACCACTGACTCATTCTAACAATAGCTTCATATATACTAGAATCTCCATGAGGATGATAATTAGCCATAACAAGCCCTACTGCATTAGCACTCTTCTTCGTAGGTTTATCATAAGTATTTCTCTCTTTATACATAGAATATAATATTCTTCTTTGAACAGGTTTAAGCCCATCCCTAACATCAGGAATAGCTCTATCTTGAATGATATATTTAGAATATCTTCCAAAACTCTCCCCCATTATATCTTCAAGAGAATAATCATATATCTTCTTTATTACATCTTCCATCTTTACCACCATTATCATTATACATCATCTACCCTTATTTTTCAAGGAAAAGACACTTTCTTTACATTACAAAAAAACACAAGAAACAAACTTGTGTTTTTATATCAACTAACCTGCATTAAATGTACTTAGCGTTACATTACTAGGTAAACTTGCTGAACTAAAAGTATTGTAAGTAGTAGAACCTGCAGGTACTAAAGCCGTAATTGTTTTATTAGTATCACTAAATGCATAACGAGCATCAGAAACATTAATAGAATTTATTGTTACTGTCCCAACTAAACTTGTACAGCTATTAAAAGTTCTATACATTTCTGTTACTGAACTTGGTATTTTTGGTGCCGTTACTAAACTTGTACAATTAGAAAATGTCCAACTCATATTTGTCAATGAACTTGGCATCTTCGGCGCTGTTACTAAACTAACGCAATATTCAAATGTTCCAAGCATATTAGTTACTGAGTTTGGTATCTCTGGTGCCGTTACTAAACTTGTACAACCTTGAAATGTAAATTCCATATTAGTTACTAGACTCGGTATTGATGAAACACTTAATAAATTAGTACAGTAGAAAAATAAGAAACGGGCACTATTTTCAGTTATAATACTATTATCATAATACTCACCAGGATTACCAAATTCACCATCATAATCATAAAACGCATCAAAATTACCTTCAATAAGTTTAATATTATCACCTAAAAACACTTTACTAATGTATTCATTATTATAAAAAATACCAGTAGCATATCCATTTCTTTCATAAGCATATGACAATACAGTCACATTATAAGTGATACCATCAACAACATAAGTGTCAGGAATAGAAACAGTTGTAGAATCTCCAATATATCTAACTAGCAACACTTCATTTTCCTCTAATTGTATACTACATAATCCTTCATTAACCATATAGTTTGGAAATTCATCAGCAATATGATAATAAGTCAAAGAATTAACAGTAGGATATTCACTACCAAGGTAATAAGTAAAATCTGATAATGGTGTTATAGCTTGGATAATTGCATTAGGAACAATAGTCATATTATTACCTAGTACAACACTATCACTACTAGAAGATATTCCCAAAGTAATAGTTACATTATTACTACCGTTATTTCTAATATCAACAACTACTGATGTACTACTACCACTAACCAAGCTCCCAGTAGGAGTACCACTATTAGTACCAACATCTATATCTTGTCCTCCATCTAAATACCAAACAGCATAATTAAGAGTAGAATTACTACTATTAGTTACATTTAAGGTACTACTAACAGTTTCTCCAGCAGGAACAGTAACTTCAATAGTTTCTATTATCTCATCATTAAAAGAAAGATTTGAATTCAAAGAAATAGGATTACTAATTTCAGCACTAGTAGTAAATAAAGCATAAGTAGATCCTATACCAAGTCCGATAAGACCAATACCTATAACTAATAATAAATACAAAGTTTTAACTGGTATTTTCTTCTCCATAATTCCTCCTATTTTATTAAAAATTCAATTATACTATTAAAATCAACTTTAGATATATGAATAAGTATAGCTCCCATAGCCAAAAAAGGTCCAAAAGGTATTAAATTATCTTTTCTACTAAATAAAACATATATAGCTACTGGAAAAGCAATAAAAGTAGCTAAAAATATATCACATATAGATAGAGCATATCCAATTACTATTCCAAATAAGAACATTAATTTAATATCTCCACCACCCATAGATTCTTTTTTAAATAGCCTATCTCCTATTAATTTTATCACAAACATAGTACCAAAAGCAAGTATCCCAGCTATAATTTTATCTACTGTATAATCAATACCAAAGAATATTAACTGTAATATTATAATAATTATAGATGCACTAGCTATTACTTCATCTAATATAATCATATATTCTATATCACTAACAATAACAACAATAAGTGAAGATATAAATATCAAACTAATTATATAATCATAACTAAATCCAAAAGAATGATAAGAAACCATGTAAAGGACAGAAGTAACAACTTCTACAACTAAATAACTAATAGGTATTCTATTAAGACAACACCTACTCTTACCACCTTGAATTAGATATGATAGAACAGGGATTAATTCATACCATCTAAGTTTATGAGTACAAGAGTGACAATGACTACTAGGCCATAATATTGATTCATTATTAGATAATCTTACTGCTAAAACATTAAGAAAACTTCCCATAACACATCCAAAAATGCATATTATAATGTAAATAAAAAATTCCATCATATCCATAAAATCACCTATAATATATTACCATACATACTAAACATAGGAATAAATATAGCCATAAGAATAACACCTACTATTACAGCAAGCAAAATAATCATTATAGGCTCAATTAAACTCTTAAGTCTCTGTACTAAATTTTTCTGTTCCACTTCATAATAAAACGCAACATTTTCCATCATCATACCAAGTCTACCAGTTCTCTCACCAGTAACAAGCATCTCATAAGCAACCCTTGGAAAAGCCCATTTATTTTCAAAAGCTTTAGATAATCCTACACCAGTACTCAAATTAGTAACAGCCTCTTTAATTATACTTTTAAATATTTCATTATTAGTAACCTTACCTAACATTTCAATACTATCAGTAATAAATACATCATGTCTAATTAAAGATGAAAATGTTTTAGTAAACATAACAATTTCATTATATATAATTACATCCTTAATAACAGGAATATGCATAGCTATCCACTGAAAAACATATCTAACCCTCTTAACATTCTTATACATAGCAACAAGCAAAATCACAACAGCAACTAAAATCAAAACAAGTTTAACAATATTTTCTTGTAAAAAATCACTTGCCCTTAGTAAAAATAACGTTATACCAGGAAGTTCAGAACCAAGTTCATTAAATATTCCCTCAAACTTAGGTACAATAAATATAAGTAAAAATGCTAGTACCGCCACAGATATAACTAAAACAACACTAGGATAAGTAAGAGCAGAAATAATCTGTTTTCTATTACTATCAGCAGTTTTATAATATGAAGCCATATCATCCAAAGCTTCAGTCAAATTACCAGTAAGTTCAGATGTCTTAAGCATATTAATTAAAAGTTTAGGGAAAGTAGTTCCTTGCCTAGCTAAAGCCTCACTAAAATTAGCACCAGTATTAAGTTCATATAATATCTTCTTAAATATATCCTTATTATGCCTATCCTTTGTTTGATTTTCAAGAATAGCTATAGAATCAGTAAGAGGAATACCAGACTTAACATATGTAGATAACTGTGTTAAAAAGAATATTAAATCCTTATATCTCATTTCATTGTGAAAAGTAAGAAAAGAACTAGTTTTACTAATTTTAGCCTCTTTAATTTCAAGAATCTTATATCCTTGACTAGAGAGAAATGACTCAACATCCATTCTTCTAAACGCATCAAAACTACCTTTAACTTGTTTACCATCTTTATCATAACAAATATATTTATATCTTTTTTTTACTCTACTAACTGCCTCATTACCCGTAAGACTACGACTAGATCTAAAAGCAGTATTATTATTAGTATTTTGACCATTCATATATTCTCACCTATTCTATAAATAATTATAACACAAAATTCAAACTTTTTTAACACTTTTTTATTTATTTTCATATATTATTTTAGGAAGGGGTATTATAATGTACGGAAACGGTATAAATAATCCATTTATGATGCCAAATATGTCATACAGTCCAATGATGGGAAACAGTTCAATGATGCATAGCACTCCTATGATGGGTACTTCTATGATGAGAAATATCCCCATGATAGCGGGAGCATCCCGTGGTGGACTAAATTCTCTACTAAGAGGACAAGGAACAAGTGGTATAGGAGGTTTATTTTCAGGAATAAAATCAATTAATTTTGGAAATCTATTAACCAATACATCAAAAGCTCTAGGAGTGGTAAAAGAAGCTATCCCGATCGTTAAAGAAGTAGGACCAATGGTAGGAAATATGAGACAAATGTTAAAAATAGCATCTATCTTCAAAGATGAAACCGATACCAATACAAGAACATCCACAACTCAATCATCAGAAGAAAATACAAGTACTACAGAAAAAAACAGCACAAAAGAAAGTGATACTATAACTAGTACCACCCTAAACTCAAGATCAAATGATAATGAACCAAATTTCTTTTTATAAAGAAATTTTTTATTTTATTTGTTTAATATTAAACCTTCCATAAATAAACTTTATACTAAAATAACTAACACTACTATAAATAAAAGTCATAAAAATACTATGTATAATAATATTAATAAGTAACATAAAATCATACTTAATACCACTAACTAAACTAAGTATAATAAATGATAGTACATGATATAAGACAATATTAATAAAACTAATTATATTAGTAGTAAAAACATTCGCTGGAAAAACACCATTAAGCATCTTAATAAGTATTCCAAGTACTAAAAACAAGACCACATTAAGAATAAAAGTTCCAGTATATAAAATATCAAATAAAAATCCAAATATAATAAGTAATATATAATACTTCTTTTCATTACCAAAATAAGGATAAATAATACCAAAAGCAATAATAATATATATTGTTGTAAAATAACTAATAACAGTAAGAGTACTAGGAAAAATGTTAGACATAAAATTATCAAGTATAAACGATAAGACTAAATAAATAATACTAATAATCATATTAGGAATCCCTTCTCTTCAGAATACTAACATAGTTAATATCAGTAAAATTAACTGAAGGAGTAACTTTAATAATCTTCGCCAAATCATAAGAATCAGTAGTAATTTCACTTACTTTACCAATAAGTATACCAGATGGAAAAACACCACCAAGTCCTGATGTATAAACAAAATCTCCTATATTAACATTACGAGTATTACTAATACCCTCTACTTCTAAATAATTATCACCATAATCATAACTATTAATAAGTCCATACAAATTATAATCACCATTACTAATTTTAATAGATATCTTATTATTAGTATCACTCGTAGTAATTAATCTAACATCACTAGTAAAAGTAGTAGTTCTAATTATCTTACCAATAAGTCCACTACCATTAATAACAACCATATCCTTATCTACCCCATTATAAGTACCTTTATCAATAGTAATAGTATTATACCAATATCCAACATTTCTACTTATAACAGTAGCATTCAAATATTCATAATCAGTAAGAACATAATCAATGTCTAACTCCTCTTTTAATAACTCTAATTGTCTTCGAAGTTCAATATTCTCAGTCTCTATTGAAGTAACTCTATCCAGTGATGTCCCCAAGATATCATTTTCTTCTCTAACAGTTTTAAGTTCATTATATTCATTTACTTTTTGAGTAACAAATCTAAAAGGATAAGTAACAATTCTCTCTACATATATTAAGGTATCTCTAAAAAAAGATTCAACAGGATTAAGATCCCTATCTTCTTTCAAAGTAAAAGAAAAAATAACTAACATAATTACAGTAATAACACATACACCAATTACAATAAATTTTCTAGGTACACTTTTCTTTTTTCTTCCCAACATTATATCACTTTCTTTCATTTCTAATTATATAATATTTTTCTATATTTTAAAACCCTATTTTATAAATTATTATCATCATAAAAACTATAATAATTATTATCTCCAATAATAATATGATCAAGTAATCCAATACCATGAATATTTCCTATTTCTTTAATTTTCTTAGTAATATCTATATCATTACCACTTGGACAAGCATCACCTGACGGATGATTATGTATACACACTATATAACTCGCAGAGAGCAAATATGCCTCTTTAAATATCTCCCTAGGATGCACCAAAGAATAATTAACAGTTCCCTTAAATAATAACTTTTTATCTATATATTTTTTTTGATTATCCAAATATACAACATAAAAAAATTCTTGTTTTTTACCCTTAAATAAATCATGAAAATAATTAATAATAGTACTAGGATTAGTAAGTTCCACTAGTTCTTTATAATTATCATCCATATATACCCTTCTACCTAGTTCAATAGCCGCTACTAACTCAATAGCTTTAACTCTACTCATTCCTTCAATATTCATAAGTGTATTAATTTCCATATCTTTAAATTCATTAATATTATTAACAGATGACATTATATTATGAGATATTTCTTTAATACCAGCCTTTCTAGTACCAGACTTTAAAATAATCTCTATAAGTTCATTAGTAGACACATTATCTTTTCCATATCTAATAAGTCTCTCCCTTGGTTTTTCTTCATCAGGTAATTTCTTCAATTTCATTTAATCACTCCTTCTATTTTTTTAATATTTATTATATTAAAACAAAATGTATATGTCAATTATAATTTATTTTATATAACCAAATGTTTGCTAAAATTCACATCAAAAAAACACTATTTTATGAAGTAACTTAAATAATTAACTTCATTAACTAGTGTTTTCATTATTCTTTATTAGCTTCCTACAATCTACTAACTCTAGACACCATAATTATACATAATAATATTTAAAAATTTCCTAACAATAACTACCAGATTTATGACTTTAACAAAATAAAACTACACTATTGTTTATATTGCTTTGTTAGCAACATCAGCATAAATTACCATATAAGCAAATCCTAAAAGAAAACCACCTATTACATCACTAACATAATGAACACCCAAATATATTCTTGTAAAACCTATACAAAGAATCAAAACTGAAAGAACAAAAATAAGCATAAATTTAATTTTCTTATTTTCTAAATTATTATAAATAAGATAAATTAAATACCCATAAAAAATCATACTCATCATAGAATGACCGGATGGAAAACTATAACTATTTTCAACAACCAAAGGATTTATATCAGGTCTAACTCTTGCAAAAATAACTTTAAAGATATTATTAATAATTATACCAACAACCAAACAAATTATCATAGAAATACTAATCTTTTTATCTCTAAAAATAAATAGCGAAAAAATACCCATAACAATAATACCAATAGCACCACCAAACCAAGTAATAAATTTTACATAAGGAGTAATTCCATCACTAATAAAATAATCTCTAACAAAATCATAAATAACCTCATCAAAGTAAAATTCATTATCCAAATATACATTAACTGCTATAAATCCAAATAGCAAAAGACATGCAAATACAATAATATATTTAATATACTTTTTCATAAAAACCACCTTTTCCTTCAACTATAACTGTTTTTCTATCCAAGTTATAATAAGTTCTACTATATAATTAATCTCATTACTTTTTAATACTCTATTTTTATCAATACCATGCCATTTATATAAACACATGCGACAACAACAAGCACAAGCATGCTGCCCCACAAATACAGGATGCCCGCGCATAGGAGTCTGCTTGCCATCATTAACCAACGGATACCCTTTTAATCTATCATTAATAAAATTATAAGCATGTTCCCTAATAACGTCAATACCCTTATCTTTAACATACGAAATATCCTTATCTCTTAATTTAAAACTTCTTCTAAAATCAGATTTAGATAATTCAAATAATTTCTTATTAATAATGTCCTCTTTTGTCATACTAACTAATCCTATAATGCCCCACTATATCATCTCTATCCTCAAGTACATCTTCTTCAAAATAAATTTGATAAGGATTAGCATGATGTATCAAAAATGGCACCCCATTCTTATTTCTCTTATCAGATACAATGCCTATATGTTTATCAAAAATAACAATATCTCCTCCTTGCCACTGTTTTATATCACTAACATCAATCGTAAGACGAATTGCAGTATCTTCAAAATACACTCTTAAATTTTGTACCCTTCTAAAATCAATATTCTTATCTACTTTATCTATATCATACATATCTCTATTATTTTCTATATGAGTATTAACAAGCTCCATCAAATCATAACCTGCACTAACAAGACCATTTGCCACAACATCAGTACACACTCCATACTCATCACTAGAGTATCCTCCTGCATAATACTTACTTTTATATTTAGGTTTAGTATTAATATACTCCCTCACACCACTTAGTATATCACTTTGATCATCAATACCATCATTATCTTTATCAATATTACTAGTATAAGTATAAATACCAAAATCACTATTAGTATATTTTCTATGTGGTATAACATTAAATTCATATAATATATATACTTCAAAACCTATCATAATTAGACACATAACAATTAAAACAATAAATAACTTTTTCTTCATAACAATTACTTTCTTTCAAATAGTTCTTCCGGTACCCCACATACTGGACATTTAAAATCACTAGGTAATTCTTCCTCCTCATACACATATCCACATACTGTGCAAACCCATACCGTTTTACCTTCACCAGTAGTCACTTTAAGTAACTCTTCTTTATGTTTTTGATAATAACCATAAGTCATTTCTTCTGAATCTTTAAATATATCAGCACCTATTAACTTACCAATAAACAAAGTATGTGTTTCATTATCCATTTCTTGAACTTTTTCACATAACATATATCCTAGTGAATCATTAATAACATTAATACCTTCTACTTCAGTAATATTTATATTTTTAAATTTATCTATATCTCTCATTGACTTAAAACCAAAAGTCTTAATAATTTCAGAATTAACGCCCATACCAAGTACTGATAAAGCAAACTTATCATTATTCTTCATAAGTACATTAGTATAATTATTCTTCATAACCGCTACCGCTATTAAAGGATTATCACCAGCACTAATCTGACTAACAGCATCTACCACACATCCGCCATTCTTAGTAGTAAGTACATACATACCTTGACTTATCTTCCTAGTTATTTTCTTATTTTTCATAAACATTCACCTTCTATATTTCTTCTAAATATAATACTTTCTTTCCCATAGATTTAGCATATTCTATTTCAGATTTTGTACTCTCTCCAATGTAACCATTAACATTTATAACAAAAATCTCATCAGCCATATCAATTTTTCTTTTATGCATATCATCAAGCATTTCTTTAGTTTTTGTCCTTGTTCCTTCATCCATATTTTCCCAAACTTCCATATCACCAGAATGACCAAACAAACCTACAGAAATAACAATATTCCCCTTTAACGTTAATTCCTTTTGAATCCTCATAAATTCATCTTTAAATCTTGTTGAACCACAAAGAGTTACAACTTTATAATTCCTTACCATATCAATTTCTCCTCGTATAACTAACATTTACTACATATAAAACAACAATTATTTTTTACTAAATCTCACTACACTCTCCACATGTGTTGTCGATACATTATGAAAAGGTCATCTTAAACATGTTTGATATTAAAAAATTAGTTTATAGATAATTATGTACTAATCTAATCTATATATTAACAAATAGTCATTTAACCTATTTTTATTCTTTATTACCAACTATCTCAAGTTGCTTTATACTTTCAAGATAATGAAGTTCAACATTACTAGGAGCTAATGCTATTCTATCCTTATATTTATTATACTCTAATCTAACATGATTCATTGCTTCTTCATGACTTACTTTGCCTGAATCTTTTAAAATATCTTTTCTATTCATTTTAAGAAAATAATTTAATTCCTCTATCCAATCATTCATAGTCATTGGACGTTCTTCAATTGCTTGAAGCTCTGCATAATCTAAATACATAGAAACAATTCTATTTAAAACATCTAATTCTTTATCAGTTAGATAGTTTTTGGCAATTGTAGCATCTGATAAAGTAGGATAATTACCACTAAAAGAAGTTAAGCCCATGAATTCTTTATTTCCATCCGCTCTTTCTACAATAACCTCAGCAGCAGTCTTACCATGAGTTGCCCAATGCATTTTATTTTGTACTGTTTTGAAAAAATTTATACTTAATTCAGACCTAGGATCATAATCTACAGATGTAGCATAAATATCAAGAACCTTTCTCCAAAATACCTTTTCTGATGATCTAATATCACGTATTCTAGAAAGTAATTCATCAAAATATAAACCTCCACCAGCACGTTTAAGCAAATCATCATTCATAGTAAATCCTTTAGTTATATATTCAGTTAATCTATCATTTGCCCACTTTCTAAAATTTGTACCAACATTTGAGCGTACTCTAAATCCAATAGCCACTATCATATCAAGATTATAATATTTCATGTTATAATTTTTTCCATTAGAAGCAACTGTTCGGAAATTCCGAACAGTTGTATTTTCATCAAGTTCACCCTCTTCAAATATATGTTTAATATGTTCTGAAATATTAGACTTACTTGAATTATACAACTTAACTAATTGTTCCTGATTTAACCAAACATTATTATCATACATTTTTACTTCAACACTATCATTACCATCTTTATCTTTATAAATAATCAAATTACCATATTCATTCATTTTATACCTCCTAAAACACTATACAAGTTTGCGGAAACAAGTCCTCTTCTGTCCACCTTATTTTAAGTTTTATTTTTTTATTAATCATTTTTAAAAAATCATCATTTTATTTGATTTTTATATTTATAAAAAACTTCCATTTTTCCCTTATTTTATAAGGGTTTTTATTTTTCTTTCCGACTAAGCAATAATATAGATTCTAAATGCTTAGTATTTGGAAACATATCAAATAAAGTCATATCACAAACTTCATATTCATCACTAAGAAGCTTAATATCCCTAGCTAAAGTAATAGGATTACAAGATACATATACTATTCTTTGAGCACCACTATCTAATAATTTATTAATTGTAATACTATCAAGTCCTGCTCTAGGAGGATCTACTACTATCACATCATAATTAGTGTTCGTTAGCTGATTGGCCTTCTTACACACAAAAGAAATATTATCTATATTATTAATTTTCTTATTTAAATTAGCCCCTTCTATTGCATCACTATTTACTTCAATCCCATCTACATATTCAAAATTATTAGCTAAATATATACCAATAGTACCAGCACCACAATATAGATCTAATAATTTCTTACCAATAGCACTATATTCTAAAACTTTATCATATAATTTTTCTATCATACCAGTATTAACTTGAAAGAAAGACTTAGGATAAACAGCATATTTAAAATCATTAACCCTAATATTAATATATTCACTACCATATATAACTTTATCATTTAAAACAATACTACTAACATTATCTTTCAAAGTATTAATAAGTAATTCACTATCAATATCACCATTTATAATTACCATTAACTCATCT
This sequence comes from Bacilli bacterium, assembly GCA_045636525.1. GTDB lineage: Bacteria > Bacillota_I > Bacilli_A > RF39 > UBA660 > CAG-302. Next base: position 13,867 of record JAZTXT010000044.1, read on the forward strand.
GTACCTTTAATAATAACATCTTTAACTTTATCACAAGCGTTAAATTTATTAATCTTTTCAAGCAACATATCTTCTGTCATTTGTCCCACAATTTTATTGGTATCTGTTATAAAAAAAACTGTATAAAATTTTTGATTTAATCTCCGATATAGCTCTAA
>JAZTXT010000045.1:0-2237 GCA_045636525.1 Bacilli bacterium
CTTTAGGTAAGATATTGTGTGTTGATATTAATACTATGGATAGTAAAAATGAAACAGTTTTTTTTAGTAGTATTAGCACTATTAATAATATATGGGGAGCTATATCTAAAAGAAAAGTAAATGATGTGGTAGTTAGTAAAATATTTATGTATTTATGTTCTAGAATAGGAGTTAAATGTGAACTTGTTAGTGTTAGTATCAAGAATAATATTGCTAATAAGGTATATTTAGATGATGATTTTTTGATTGTAGATTTATTTTCTGATATTCATAATATTCAAGGAGGTTTTGTTACTAGATATTTTGATAAATATAATGATAATAAAGATATAGATAAAAAGATATGTTATATTAAAGATGAATATATGGATTATTATGTTGATAGAGTATTAAAGGGATTAGATTATGCTAAGGAAGATACTTTATATGAAGTGTTATCACTTACTAGTAGAATAATTAATATAAATAATATTGGTTCATATGAACTATTTAAAATATATAAGAATATATTTGATAAGTATATCCCTAATTATGATATAAAGATTAATAATCTATTCGTATATGGTGGTATTGATACAAAGAATCATTTTACTTTATTTAGTTATAATGATAGTTATTATAGTTTTAATTATAATAAGGGATGTTTTATAAATGTTGATGGGAATATTCTTTGTGATAATTTTAAAAATAGAAGAATTGGTATTTATGATGGTGAAGATTTAGATTTAATAGAAAAGGGAATGGTATTATGATAGTGGTTATTATACTTTTATTGGTTGTATTAGCATTGTGTTCTTTTTTGGAAGTATCTTTTTCTGGACTTAATATTATTAGAATTAAAAAGATGGCAGATAATAAGAACAAAAAAGCTAAACTTGTATATGAATTATATGGAAAATATTCTGAGACTGTTACTACAATACTTGTTATTAATTGTATAAGTAGTGTGTTTGTATCTTCTCTGACTACATATTATTTTTCTAATTTAATAGGTGACTCATATGTGGGTTTAGTTACTGTTATTCTTACTTTGGTTATTCTTATATTTACTGAAATTATTCCTAAAATTATAGGAAGGGAATATTCTGAGTATTTTGCTCTTAAATTTTCAATAATACTTAAATATTTAGTGTTTGTATTTACTCCTATTAGTAAGGTTATTGGATGGTTTGAGAGTAAGATTAAGAATGAACATAATGTTACCGCTACTAAAGATGAACTTGTTGAGATAGTTAAGACTATTAAGGAGGAAGGAGTTATTGAGGAAAAGGAAAGTATATTTATACAAAAGGCAGTAATCTTAAAGAAACTTAAAGTTCAGAATGTTATGATTGATAAAGATAGTGTTTCTTATTTATATGATACTGCTAATTCTAATAAAGTTAAGAATTGTGTATTTAGGGATAATCATGCTAGAATACCTGTTATTAATAAGGAAAATAAGGCAGTAGGTATACTTTATGAAGTTGATTTATTAGATGAACTTATTAATAATGGTACTATTAGTATTAAGAGGGCTATGATGGAACCTATATGTGTTAGTAGAAATACTAATTTAGCTTCTTGCCTTGAGCTACTTAGTAATGCTAGAGTACATATGGCACTTGTTACTGATAGAGATAATAATTTTTTAGGTATTATTACAATGGAAGATATTATTAGTGAACTTATGAAGTCATAGACTTCTTTTTTTATTTTTGGTATAATATATTTGTGATGTGTATGATAGTAAAGATTGATAATTTATCTCATGATTTTAGAGGTATTGCTAGAGTGAATGATAAAGTTACTTTTGTTAAAGATACTTTACCTGGTGAAGTTGTGGATATTAGAGTGGTTAATTCGAAGAAGAATATTGATGAAGCTAGAGTTATTTCTTATACTGAGACTAGTAGTGATAGAGTGAAATCAATATGTCCATATAATGAACTTTGTGGTGGCTGTGATACTAGTTATATTAAGTATGAGAAGTGTTTAGAATATAAGAAGGATATTGTAAAAAATATAATGAAGAAATATGCTGATATAGAAGTTAATCCAGATATTATTTATGATAATAATATTTATGGTTATAGAAATAAAATATCTATGAAAGTTAAAAATGGAAAACTTGCTTTAGTAAAAGAGGGTAGTAATGAACTTGTTAATATATCTAGATGTCTTTTAGTAAATGATAATATTAATAAAATTATAGAAATAATTAATGGAATTAATTTAGATAAAGTTAAAGATGTTAT
>JAZTXT010000046.1:0-10380 GCA_045636525.1 Bacilli bacterium
TATCAAAACCTAGTGTTCCAAAACCAAAATTTTCATGTCTATCTTTATGACTATTTATATCATTTTTACTATCATTTATATGGATACATCCTATTTTATCTATACCTATTATTTTATCAAACTCTTCTAGTACTTTATCAAATTCTTTTATATCATAACCAGCATCATTTATGTGACAAGTATCTAGGCATACTCCTATTTTGTCTTTGAATTTTACTAAATTAATTATTTGTGATAATTCTTCGAAAGTTTTACCTACTTCATTTCCCTTACCTGCCATTGTCTCTAGTAATATCGTTACATTATAATGATTATCTAGTATTAGGTTTAATCCTTTAGCTATGTTTTTAATAGCTTCTTCTCTGGAACAATTAACAGCGGAACCCGGATGAAGAACTAGGTATTTAACTCCTAGCAAGTGGCATCTTTCTACTTCATTTGTTAAAAATGATACTGAAAAATCAAAATTGTTAAAATTAGCTAGATTTACTATGTATGGAGCATGCACTATTACTTTTTCTAAATCTATATTGTTTTCTTTCATTAATTTGTAAGCTTCTAGTGTTAAAGAATCGTTTATTTCACCTCTTGCTGTATTTTGAGGAGCACCTGTATAGAACATAAAGGTGTTTGCTCCATAACTTAGTGCTTCTTTTACTGAACCTAACATTCCAGTACTATTTTTATATGATACATGACTTCCTATTATTAAACTCATTTTACTTCACCTTCTATTTTATTATTTCTACTTTTATTTTTTCATTTTTTCTACATTTTACTTCGAATTTTTCTCTACAACTAGGGCATTTTACTGTATGTTTACCCTTCTTCAATGGGAGTCTTATCTTTTGTTTACAATTAGGACATTTCTTATATATATGTGTATTTCTATCTTTATATTTTTTCTTTTGATAAGTAAAGAAGTTTTTTATTTTATCTTTTATTTGTAGATATCTTCTGTTCTCTTTAATTCTTCTGCTTTGCTTTTTTGATAAAAATCTATATATTGCTAGCGCAAATACTGCTAGTTCTAGTATTCTAAGTATTATACTATTTACAAACATATTTACTATTATGATTATTAAACATATTATTAATAGAAATCTATATAGTTCATCAGGCCCATATCTACCTTGCATGTATTTTTGTAATTTATCTATAAATTTATTCATGTGTCTCCTTTTATACAATAATAAGATAAGTACTAGACTTATCTTATTACTTCTTTGCCTCCCATATATGGTCTTAATACTTCTGGTACTGTGATACTTCCATCTTCATTATAGTTATTCTCTAGTAATGCAATTATGGCTCTTGTATTTGCTAGTACTGTATTGTTTAATGTATGTGGGTAATAGTTTCCTTCTTCACCTTTTACTCTAATACCTAGTCTTCTTGATTGAGCGTCTCCTAGTGTTGAACATGATCCTACTTCGAAGTATTTTTGTTGTCTTGGACTCCATGCTTCTATATCACAAGATTTTACTTTAAGATCTGCTAGATCTCCTGAGCAACATTCTAGTGTTCTAACTGGGATTCCCATATTTCTAAATATTTCTACTGTATAAGTCCACATTTTGTTATACCAATCCATACTTTCTTCTGGTTTACAAATCACGATCATTTCTTGTTTTTCAAACTGATGAACTCTATATATTCCTCTTTCTTCAATACCATGAGCTCCTACTTCTTTACGGAAGCATGGTGAATATGATGTCATTGTGATTGGAAGGGTATCCTCTTTTACTAGCCCACCTTTAAATTTACCAATCATAGAGTGCTCACTAGTACCTATTAGGTATAAGTCTTCTCCTTCTATTTTATACATCATAGCTCCCATTTCTTCGAATGACATAACTCCTGTTACTACGTCACTTCTTATCATAAATGGTGGTATACAATATACGAATCCTTTATCAATCATATAATCTCTGGCATATGATAACATAGCAGAACTTAATCTAGCTATATCTCCCATTAAGTAGTAGAAGCCATTACCACTTGTTCTTCCTGATGATTCTTTGTCTAAGCCACTGACTTTCATCATTATGTCAGCGTGATATGGTATTTCGTATGATGGTACTACTGGTTCTCCATATTTTTGTATTTCTACATTTTCACTATCATCTTTTCCTATTGGAACAGAATCATCGATGATATTTGGTATCTTCATCATTTTTTCTTTTAATTCTAGTGATAATTCTTCCTCTTCTTTTTCAATATCCACTAATCTATTATTTATTTCAACTACATGAGCCTTTTTCTCATTGGCTTCATCAATCTTTTTATCCCTCATCAAAGTACCAATTTCAGAACTTACACTATTTCTTTCTTGTCTTAGTGTGTCTCCTTCTATTTTTAGTTTTCTTACTTTTTCATCTAAAGAGATTATTTCCTCTACTAAAGGTAATTTATGTTCTTGATATTTCTTTCTTATATTTTCTTTTACTAATTCTTTATTTGTTCTTATTATATTTATATCTATCATGATATCCTCCTATTTTATTATCTTTACTGGATTTAGTAAATAATATTTAAATTCTTTAAGTAATAGTTTTATCTTTTCACTAATACTTTTTCCTTTATAATGTTTTTCATCTATTATTAGTTTTTGTTTTTTGTTGTTTTTTTCATTTATATAAGCATTTATTGCTTGAATTCCAAAGTATATAGTAAATGCTAATAATATTAAAAACAGATAATACATTTTTTTTATTTTTATTGATAATAGTGCCGCTATTAAACATAGGAATTCAAATGTCATTTTAAATTTACCTACTCTTACTGTAACAGCATTTCCTGTTTTCTTTAATGTTATATAGTTTATTATTGTGATTATTAATTCTAATACTGCAATGATTATTATGAGATAGTTACCGTACATTAATGATAATATTATTATTGATAATGTGTAGAATTTATCGCTTATGGCATCTAAGTAACTGCCAAATTTTGTATATGCACTGAATTTTCTTGCAAAATAGCCATCAAAGGCATCGGAGACTGAACCATATACATATAAGCAGATTGCTTGGTTGAATTTGTTATTTATAAATAGTATGAAACCTAGTATTAGGACTATAACTCTAGATATGGTTATAACGTTTGGTAACATCCTTTTAAAATTTTTTTTCATAATATACCTCGCATATTAAGATTATACCTCATTAACCTTTAAAAATCAACATGCAAACTCTCCAAAAATGTTAAATACTGATCTTTATAATTTACTTATTATAAAATATTTGTTATAATTTAGAATGTGGAGGATGAATATGGAAAGTTTAGTAGAAAGTTTAACGGAATTATTAGGTGGTTTGGGTAAAGAAGTTATTGTTTTTATTATTTCAATGCTTCCTATTTTGGAACTCAGAGGAGGATTGATTGCTTCAGCACTTTTGGGAGTTGATTTCCTACCTGGATATGTTGTTAGTATTATTGGTAATGTCCTTCCTATACCTATTGTATTATTATTTTTAGAAAAAATATTTGATTTTTTAAGAAAATTTAAAATTACTAAAAAATTAGTTGATAAAATTGAATATAAGATTCTATCTAAAAAAGATCAAATTGAGAAATATGGATATTGGGGACTTCTTTTGTTTGTTGGTATACCTCTTCCTGGGACTGGGGCTTGGACTGGTTCTGCCCTTGCAGTGCTTCTTCGTTTAGATAGAAAGAAATCTTTTATTTATATTTTACTTGGTGTTATACTTGCTAGTATCATTATGAGTATATTATCTTATGGAATACTTGATACTATAATAAAATAGCAGTTCGTACTAAACGAACTGCTTTTTATTTATCTATTTCATCAAATGTTATTTTACCTAGGTAGCCATCTTGTAAATCTTTTATTACTTTTGTATATACTCTATCATAATCTGTTTCATTATTTCTAAAGGCTCCTATTTTCTTACCTATCTGATCTAGTATTACTACGATATCTTCTTTTTCTGTTATGTTGTATCTACTTCTGATGTTATCTTCGTATGACGATAACATTTTATTTATGATATATATTGCTATTTCATCTTTTTCTAATATTTCTTCTTTTATAGCAGTCATCGCTGCGAGGTTATGGGCTACGATATCATTATCTAATTTAGGCCATAATATTCCTGGAGTATCTAATAGTTCTACTTTATCATTTATTCTTATCCATTCAAGAGACTTAGTTACACCAGGTTTATTTCCAACGTTCGTAGCTTTCTTGCCCACTAATCTATTTATTAAAGTTGATTTACCAACATTTGGTACTCCTAGAACTAAAATTCTTGCTCTTCTTGGTTTTAATCCTTTAGATATTCTTTTATTATTCACTTCATCTATAAGTGGTTTTATCTTATCAAATATTATTTTTGTATTATTATTATTTATTAGATCTATTGGAATAACTATAAAACCTTTTTCTTCGTAATATTTTATCCATTTATTTGTTTTTTCTTTGTCACACAAATCTATTTTGGTTATTATTATTACTCTTGGTTTCCCACATACCATTCCATCTATGTCTATGTTTTTAGACGAATACGGTATTCTAGCATCAATTATTTCAAATACTATATCTATTAGATCAATTTTTTCTTTTATTTCTCTTTTGGTTTTGGCCATGTGCCCAGGGTACCAGTTAATCGTCGTCTTAGGAAAACTTTTTTCTTCATTCATTTTTATCACTCCTCGCATAAATTTAATTAATAACATTTCTTATATTATATCATACATTTTTAAATTTAATTTTAATATTATTCTTATCAATAATATATATCATATCTATTAGTTCATTTACTAACTTTCTGTTTAATACTTCTATGTTATATTTTTTAATTATTTCATCTTTTACCATTTGTTCTAATTTCTTTTTGTTTATAGAATATTTTATACATTTTTTATTTCTAATATAAGAACTACAATAATAATATATTTTTTCTTTACTCTTTTTAATGGTTAAACTACTTCCACAATGTGAACATTTTAAATAACCTGCAAACAAGTCAATTTCATTATTTTTATTTACTTTTACTTTTCTATTTAATATTTGTTGTACTTTATCAAATTTATCTTTTGTAATTATTACTTCGTGATGATTGTCGATTTTTATCCATTTATCTTTGCTTACATCGATTAGTTTATCTACTCTATAACTAGGTTTTGTTTTAACATTTTGAATTAATGTACCTGTATATGTTTCACTTTTCAAAATTCTATCTACCATTTCATCATTCCATTTATTTGAAGATGTTTTTTCTTTTGTTACTTTATATAAACTTGGTATCGGTACTTTTTCATTGTTTAAATGTTCTGCTATTTCTTTTCTACTCTTACCTAAAAGTATCATATTAAATATTTTCTTTACTATATAAGCTGATTCTTTATCTATAATAAATTTATGTTTATCTTTTGGATCTTTTAAATATCCATATGGTGCAGTTACTCCTATAAACTCTCCTTTTAATTGTTTTATTTTTAGGGTAGATCTGACCTTTCTAGATATATCTTTTGCAGAAAAATCATATGATATATTTTTTATTGGAAGGATATCTTCTATATAGTATGAGTCATCCATGCTATCGAAATAATCATTTATAGATATAAATCTTACTTTTTGTGTTTTAAATATGTTTTCTATATAATTTCCTGCATCAATATAGTTTCTAGCAAATCTTGATAAATCTTTAACTATTATTGTATTTACTTTTTCATTTTTAATATCTTCTAATAGCTTTTTAAATCCTGGTCTATTGAAATTAGTACCACTATAACCATCATCTATATAATAATCTACCAATTTAAAATCTTTCTTGTTTTTTATATAACTATTAATTATTTGTTTCTGATTAGCGATGCTATTAGTTTGTTCCTTCTCTTCTTTAGATATTCTGAGATATCCAGCTACTTTATAATTATTCATTATGTCACCAAACATTATTTTTCATTTTTTAATATCTCTGTTACTGTTGGAATTTTCAAATCTTTTAGTGGACTATTTATTGATTGAAGTATTTCATTACGTTCTTGATTTTGTAATGCTTTTTGTAATTCTTTCAACGCATTAAAACTTTCCATATTTGCTATGTTTTCACTCACTATTTTAGACATTTCTTTTGCAACATTTCCTAATCCTATAGAAAACCCTCTTAATATATCAATTACACCTAAATCAAAATCCACCTTGCTAACTTCACTGCATACATAAGCATATTTATCTTTTTTTTCTTTAACAGTAATTTTAATATTTCCAATTATATATTTTCTATTTTCTAAATCAACATCTATATCAAGTTCATATTTTAAAGTCCTAAAACTACAATAAATATTAAATTTATCACTTTCTTTTTCTACCTTATCGATAAAAAAATCTGAATTTTCAAAATTTTGAAAAAGAACTTTTGTCAATTCTGCATTTACGCCATTACCATAATAATATGTTATATCAGTTGGTTTAAAAGTAATTTTATTAAAATAGTTTTTAACTAAATTATTATCATATAATTCAATAACATCTGTTTTATATAACCCATGTTTATCTATTATAAAATTTAGTACAGATTGTCTATGAGAACCATCATTTTCAATATAAATAATATTAATACTAGTTTTTGAGTGTTGTTCTTGAAATTCACTTAAAAGTTCTTCTTTTCCCTCATCAAACACCCTGTCAGATGTAAAAAAATAAAATTCATCACAACTATCTATTTCTTTTGACATTACAATTGTTTTCCAAATCAATGCGTCTTTAAAACCAGCATCAGTTTTTTTCCCTTCTATCGTTTTATCAAATGGTGCTCTTTTTATTAATGCTTCTTTAACTAACTTTTCTAGCAAATCTGCTGTATATTCTAACTTAATTAATTTATATTTTCCTATATATTCTTCTTTTTCACGAACAAGTATTTCTTTAATATTGTTTTTTGGTAATTCACCTAATAATCCATAAGAATTCTCAATATATTTTTCTTGAAATGATTTATAAGTTTGATTAAACGAAAATTCTTTTTGCATTAATAATTCATCAACTACAATTTCAGGCATATAATAAATCAATTCATGTTCAGATTTTATTTTATTTAATGCATCTATATACTCTGTATATATGTCTGTTACATCTAATATTTTTTTATAATCACTTAAATTTTTCTTTTTTAAAATATTTGTGTCAGTTGCAAAACCTATTTTCATGTTATCACCTATTTTCCTTTTTTATATTAAATTCTTCCTTGTAGAACCATTACATTATTCAAATTTTTTCATTTCATTGTTAATTGCTTTCACCAGTTTTACTTCCAAGTTCCTTTACTCCGTCTATATATTGATAATTTAATACATTTTTATTTGATATTGCTGATTTATTAGTTGCTTTTTCGTAAGATTTTCTGGCATCGCTAGCAACTTGTCCACCTCTTTGCGCTACTTTCATATTTTCTTTAAAACCTTGTGGATGTTCAGATGTTGCAATATCGCGAGTAGCAATTTCTCCTAGGTCTGTAAGAAGCACTTCTATATCAGTCATATTATCTCTTAAACTTTCTTTTCTAATACCTTTATATGTTTTATATTGACTTGCTTTCATTCCAGACCAACCTTTATATATTTCGTTGGTAAGCATTGCATATTCAATGGGGTTCTCAATGCCACCTTCTTTCCATATGTCAGTTAGTTTAAATCTATCAACCATACCAGTTAATCTTTTTTTAATCCATTCATCACTGTAACCTTTATTACGATAGTAATTAATAATTCTATTACCAGCTATCTCTGGGTCAAATACTTCATCAATTCTTTCTTTACCAAGATTTGCTAACCATAGTTTCATAGGTTCAGCTTTTGGACTGGGAACTGACTCTATAAGTCTAAATATTCCTTTTGTATCTAATGTATCAGTATTATAGTATTTGCCATCAGTTGATTTCATTTTCAGTTGGTTAGTAGTACTAACCAACTCGCTTCCTTCATTATTTAATTTGTTTTTTAACCATTTCCAATAGTTTCTTGCTTTTTGATAGTCATTATCTGTTAATGCACCAATGACATCAATGACACTAAAATAATAATCTTCTTTTTCTGAATCCCATATACTTCTAATAGTATTATTTTCAAATAAATTAGTAATTGTTTCTAATTTGTTATTCATGTCCAAAACCCCTTTCATAAAGATATTTTTTATTATTAATAATTTGTGTTTATAAAAGTTTAATTGGCTTGTTGTCTTCAACATTCCAATTTTTCCTTGTTAATAAATTCTTACTGTTAATTTCTTTTAAATTAGCTGTTTTTCTTTATTAATTATAACATAATTATATTATTTTATAAAGTATAATTCATATATTGTACATAACTATACATACATTTAATTAAGTGAACTTAACTTATAAAATTTAAATCTTTATTTTCTATTTGAAAGTATATAATTTATAATATAAAAGAACTGTTTTATGGCACAGTTCTGTAAAAAAATATCTATTTTATTAAAAATGTGTAAAAACTTTCTTTGGAGTTTTCCTTATCTTATAAGTGATTATAGATGGTTTTCCATAAATACAACTTACCCAGTTGATATGTGTTTTATTTTCATTATCCATAAGTTTCACTCCTTTACTAATTAAAACAAATTTCTATAAAATTTCTGCCATATTTAGTTATTTCAAACAAACCTTTAGTATGATCAGTTTTCATTCCATTTAAACCATTATAGTTATTCTTTAAACATCTTTAATCTGTTCACTATATTTTATTTGTTTAATGTGAAAGATATTTGATCAGTATTACTGATTTTATATACCACTCATCTCAGTTAAAGGCCAAATACGAAGAACTGCTTTGCCTACTATATCTTCTTCATCTATTAAACCAAACTCTGTACTATCTTTTGAAATAGGACGATTATCTCCTAGTATAAGATATTTTCCTGCAGGAATAGATGTACAAGAACAGATTTCCTCTAAGTTAAAATCTTTTGTATCTCTAAATTTATATGTTTCTTCAACTAAATCATTATTTACGTATAACTTATTATTTTTATATGATATATGTTCTCCGGGTAATCCTATAACTCTTTTAATTATTTCTTCTTGGTTGCCGTTTGTGTCTGTTGTTTTTAATACTATAATATCAGATCTTTTTATAGCGCTACCGTTATATCCTATTTTTCTAACTAACAATAGTTCACCATTATTTAGATTCGGCTTCATAGAGTCTCCTGATACTACTACTGGAGTAATTATAAATGTTCTAATTAGAACTACTATTAATACTATTAATACGTAAGGGTATAGCTCTTTTATTATTTTTTTTACTTTATCATTCATTTTATCACCTTAAATAAACAAAAGATAATAGCTAAGCTATTATCTTCTTTCTTTAATCTTATATTGGCTTTCTCTGTCTCTTAAGAAATATAATTTAGCTCTTCTTACTTTACCAGGTTTAACAATTTTTATGTATGCAACCTTGTTAGAGTGTACGTGGAATGTTTTCTCAACACCAACACCTGAATATACTCCTCTTACTGTAAAAGTTTCAGATACACCTGTTCCTTTTCTTGCAATTACAGTTCCTTTAAAGTCTTGGATTCTTTCTTTTTCTTTACCACCTTTTGTTTCAGTGATAATACATCCAACTATTACTGAATCTCCAACTCTAAATTCTGGTAAATCTTTTCTCATTTGACTTTTTGTAATTTTGTCAATAATGTTCATCGAATATACACTTCCTTTCTTTTCAAATAATCACTACATAAATATAGGCGGATTATTCCATAACGCTTATAATAATACCATATTATTAACTAAATTTCAACTGTTTTTTTATTTTTTTTGTATTTAATATGGAGAAAGTTTATTTATATTTGATTAATATTGAAAACAACTAGCTATTTTATATTTCTTTTCTTTTTATTATAAAGTATATTGATATTCCTAGTGATAGTAGACATAATGTTCCTGCTATATAGACGATATGTCTACCAGTTTATACTTGTGATGGTTTTGGCGTATTTTCGAACACTATTAGGTTGTCTTCAACTATTTTTTCTTTTTTTATTATTAGTCCATCTTCTATTGTTATAATACCATCTTCATGTACAGTAAATTCTTTTTTTTCAATATATTTCATAGTTTTAACGTAAAATATATTGTTCATACATAATTTCTTTTCAATAAGATTTAAGATAAAAAGAGAAATAATTATTCCTCTTTTATTTCTACATAATCTCCAGAATCTAAATATATTATACCTTTTTTGCCTTCGAGACTCGAATATATACTATTATATTTATTTATTTTTTCTATTTTATTTAATGTTATATATACTAGATTGCCATCATTCATCTTTAAGGTGAATCTTTCGCTATCGACATCATTTGGTGAATATTCTATTTCTGAT
>JAZTXT010000047.1:0-18833 GCA_045636525.1 Bacilli bacterium
AAAAAATAGAAATAAAAGAAAAATAAGTGTACAAAAAATATTCAATTTAATAAGTTTTACATTTATACTGGCATGTTGCATATTTTATGGAAGTAGATTTATAAAACTCTACCTAGAAAACAATAGACCAGAAGATGTTAAAGTACTAGCGGATAATATCAAAGATAATAACACTCATAATGAAAACTTTAAAAATATAAATGGAGACTATTATTTTGAAGGGAAAAATGCAAATAACTATCTTACATACTCAAATTTAACATGGAGAATAATAAGAATAAATAGTAATAATACTATAACTGCGGTACTAGATAACTCAATCACCAGCCTAGCAGCAGGAAACTCAAAAAACTACGAAGATTCAAACTTAAATTCTTGGCTAAATAAAAGTAATAAAGAATATACTGGTATACTAGAACAGAATCTACATAAATCTACCGACTATTTAACATACACATACACCTGTTATGATATAATTGATAATACCAAAAATATATCATGTAAAGATACTATCAGAGATACATTCATAACAGTACCATCACTTAACGACTATGTAAACACAGGTAGCAATGATAGTTTTATGAATAATGAGGAACACTATTACTTAATTAACTCAAACAAAGAAAATAAATTATGGTATATAGATAGCGAAGGAAAAGTAGATACTTCAGACGGAACAGATATAATAGGAATCAAACCAGTAATCACATTTAAAAATAACATACGCTTAGTAACTGGAGATGGTTCTAAAAACAATCCATATACAATAGAAAACGAAAACGGATTATTTGGAAGTTATGTCAAACTAGGTAATGATATTTGGAGAATATATAGTGTTGATGGTGATAATGTCAAATTATCACTAGAAACATATGCTGAAATAAATGGTAGCGATATAAAATATAAATATTCTACTACCGGTTATTACCATAATGATACCAAAGAAGGATCATTAGCATATTATTTAAAAAACACATATTTACCTTCACTTAGCTATAGCGATATAATAAACGAAGTAAAATATTCAAATGGACTATATAGTAATACTACAAATTATGATTACACTGAAGTACTAAAAACACAAGTAAATACTAAAATAACAGTTCTAAGTATAGGAGATATATTTCTAAATCCTACCAATACAAATTACTATACATCAACAGGTATATCAAAAGACGATAACCTAATGTACATAATGAAAAATGATTTTAAATTATATACTGAGGTGGCCACATCAAACTTAAGAGTAATCCCAGTAATATCAATAAATAAAAATCTGTTAACCATAGGTGATGGAACAATAAATAGTCCATTGGAGGTAAACCATGAATAGTAGAAGAAAAACAAAAAAAATATACAAAACAACAATTTTATTTATACTATTAGATATAATCGTAGCATGGTGTTTCTTTATGATGTATGGTCCTTGGGACTATGTTAGAAACCTATTTGTAACAACCGCTATGCAAACAAGAAGTCATCAATATCTAGCTAGAGTCTTCTATAACGATAAAAAAATAATTGAAATACAAAATAGCAACTATTTCATTGCCATAACTGAAGAAGTAAACACTGATGAAATTGTAATCGAAACTGGTGAAAAAACAAAATATAAAGACGAATATGAAGAAGAATTATTTACAAGAAATAATCCGGATGATGCATACAAAGTAATAGATGTTAAAGTCGGTAATGCAAAAGGATACCTTGTTGCAATATATGAACCAGAAAAAGTAAAATTACTTAGAACAAAAAGATTCAACGCAGGAACATATGGTGAAAGAGTCGTAGATATGTGTAAAAGATACGGAGGAGTTGTATGCACTAATGCCGGAGGTTTCTCAAATGGTCTTGATAACGGATCTGATATACCTATGGGTTATGTCATAGACGAAGGACAAGTAGTATGGCCAAATGCAAACTCAACGAGTACCGGTAATATCATAGGAATAACCGAAGAAGGAAAATTAAAATTAATGTCAAACGTAACAGGAACAGAAGCAATAGAAGGTGGAATAAAATACGGCGTAGAATTTGGACCATTCTTAATCGTAAATGGAAAATCAATAGAAATTCAAGGAATGCCATACGGAGTAGCCAATAAATGTGTAATAGCTCAAAGAAAAGACGGAGTAATGATGTTTCTAATAACTGAAGGAGAGACATATATAGATGGAGCAAGCTTGAAAGATGTAATTGAAGTTCTAGAAAGATATGGAGCATATAATGCTGCAAATCTAGACGGAGGACAATCAACATCATTAGTAATAAATAACAAATTAGTAAATAGCCCTAACTACCTAGCAAAAAAACAAGGAGGAAGATACGTAGTAACAGGTTGGGGATTAATACCATAAAAAAGAATATCACATCATAGTGGTATTCTTTTCTTTACTTATTGATTCAATTTTAACATAATCTTCTTTACTAATAATTGCATCAATAATTACATTCTCAACATTTCTACATATAATCTTTTCTATCTTTCTAGCACCAAAATCATAATAATCACACTTACTAACAATTTCACTAATCAAATTATCAGAATAGCTAATAACAATATTTTTATACTTATCTTTTATTTCTTCTAATCTAATTTTAATAATATTCTCTATATCAATTTCACTAAGTCTATTAAATACTAAAACATTATCTATTCTGTTAACAAAAGCAGTACTAAAACTATTTTTAAGTGATGTAACAACACTATTTTCACTAACTTTATTAAATCCAATAAAATTCTTCTCAAACCCAGTATTCGTAGTCATAATAATAATAGCATTATTAAATCTAATCGTAACACCCTTAGAATTCTTAATTTTTCCTTCTTCAAGTATCTGATAAAATAGATTAATAACAGATGGATGTGCCTTATCAATCTCATCCAACAAAATAACACTATTAGGCTTATTTCTAACCTCTTCAAGTATATTCTTATTATCATCATAACCTACATAACCAGGAGAAGATCCTAATATCTTATTAACTGAAGTACTATCAGAATATTCACTCATATCTAGTCTAATAAAATTATTCTCTCCTACTAAAACTTTAGCATACTCCTTAGCTAATTTACTCTTACCTACACCAGATGAACCTACAAACATCATAGAATAACATCTACAATTATATCCAAATTTAATTCTCTTAGTAACATCAACTAAACTATCAATAACATTATCCTGCCCAACAATTTTACTTTTAAGTGTATTTTTAATATCAGAAATACTATTCATACTACTAGATACAATCTCATATATAGGAGTATTAGTTCTATTATTTATAACCATAGCAATATCATTAATAGTAACAATATTTTTATATTTCTTATTAAATAATTCCAACTCATTTAAAGTAGACATAAGTTTAGTTTCCCGCCTTCTTACATCATAAGCCATATCAACCTTATTACCAATAATATAACTATTTTTTTCCTTTTCTAATTCACTAATCTCTTTCCTAATACTTTTAACCTTCTCAATATTTTCATTTTCTTTCATACTTACCCTAGAACATACTTCATCTAAAACATCAATCTGTTTATCTGGTCTATTTCTATCAAAAATATACTTTTCCGACAAATCAATAATATTATCAATCATATCGTCACTAATAATAACATTATGATATTTTTCATATATATTTTTTATATGAACTAAAATATTTCTTGTCTCTTCTACTGTTGGTTCCTCCGCCAATACTTTTTGAAATCTTCTCTCTAAAGCAGAATCTTTCTCAATAAACTTCTTATATTCATCTGTAGTAGTAGCCCCTATACACCTAATCTTACCTCTCGCAAGAGCAGGTTTCAAGATATTAGAAGCATCAATAGCTCCCTCAGCACCACCTGCTCCAACCATAGTATGAATCTCATCTATAAATAAAATAATATCTGTATTATCTTCAATTTCCTTAATAACTTTCTTCATTCTTTCTTCAAATTCACCACGATATTTAGTTCCAGCCACCATCGTAGCCATATCTAGAGAAATAATTTTTTTACCAAGTAAACTACTGGGAACTTCCTCATTAGCAATAAGCCTAGAAAGTTCCTCCACTATGGCTGTTTTACCTACTCCAGCATCTCCAATCAATATAGGATTATTCTTCGTTCTTCTACATAATATCTCCATAACTCTCTTAACTTCTTTTTCTCTGCCAATAACAGGATCTAATTTCCCTTCTTTTGCCTCATTCGTTATATCTACACCCAAATCATATATCATAAGTTTTTTCTTCTTGCCCTTTTTACATTTTTTTATTAAACTAGAAGAAAAATCATCGTACATACTTTCAACATCTATTCCCATACCAATAAGTATTCTAATAGCTATACCTTCGCCCTCTTCAAGCATAGAAAAGAATAAATGTTCTAAAGTGACTTCACCATCGTTATTATCTTTACTATCCATAACAGCATTTTCAAGTACCTTTCTAAGTAACGGAGTATATAAAAAGTACTCACTTTTCTTATCAGTAGTTCCAACTACCCTACATAATTCCTCTTTAAAATTATTATAATTGAGATTATAATTACCAAGTCTATTACTAATGTTACTATCACTATTTAAAATAGATAATAATAAATGTTCAGTACCAATATAAGGATGACCTAGTTCTAACATTTCTTTCTTAGCATTAATTAATACGGTTTGTGCTTCTTCATTAAAATTACCTATCATATTCATATCTCCCTTTCATTCATATTCTATGAATATAATGATATAATTTTCTAATTTTTAAACAACAAAATATGCGAATTAATACAAAAAAGAGACCATATATTCTTATATAATCTCATATCATTTTATCTTAATAAATTTCTAGTATAAGGTTCTATTGTGTATTCATTCATATCAAAGCCATTCCTTTTAGCAACACCAATCTGCATTCTCTATATAAATAACATCCATAATAGCCATAGGAAACATTGTAGGAGCACTTCCAAAATAATCTATTAAATCTAGTCTTAATCTTTCTATATCAATATTTATTTCTTCACATAGAAATATTATACAAAAAAAGATATCCAAAATAAAGGATATCTAATTTTTATTATATTAGAGCTAATACAAGTAATACTAAAAGTATTAATAAGAATAGCATTAAGATAAATCTCCAAATATACTTAACAAAACTAGTATATGGAACATCAAAGTATTTAACTGCAAATATTACTAATAAACTAGTAGGAGCAATCATTGATACAAGTCCATAAACAGTTTGGAATGTTAAAGCATATGTAGAATATAATGATTCATCTGTTACATTATTCATAAGTGTCATAAATACACCTGCTACTGTATAATAAAGATCAGAATGTAATAATGTTCCAAGACCAGATACAACTGCAGTAGTACCAACATTTATGCCTAATATATCGTTTATCCATGTTATTATAGATTGCATAAATCCATGATTATATGCACTAACTAAGATAGCATAAGAAAGAATTACTAATAACATCATAGGAACAACTTTCTTTACTCCATTTACAAAGTTAGCTATAACTTCATTAAATTTAACTCTATAAACAAATTTAATTATAAGAGTAAATACTATAAGCGTAATAATAACAGACATATAATTACCTAGACTAGCCCAGTTCCCAAATGATAAGATATTATTTGATACTAAGTTAGATAAAATTGAGAATTCACCAATTTTAATTCCAAGTAACCATTCATTAAATTTATCAAAACACTCTATTCCAAATAAAGTCTTCCATGGCATATATCCTAATATTAATAATACTAATACTAGAGATAAAATAACTATCATTGGCCAAGTTCTAATATTCTTATAATCACCTGTAACCTCAGAAACAGCTACTTCATTACTTTCATTTAGTTCATACTTAACTTTCTTATCTTTAACATTTTTAATATGTCTATTGATAAAGAATATAAGTAATGCAGTACCTAATACTAATAATATTAATTTAGGCCATAAATTAGCATATAAATCTAATCCAAGTAGCTTTTCAATAGTAGCAGCACTATAACCATAGTAACTATTAGGATCTCTAAATGTTACATAAATTCCACTCATAAGACCTATAAGCATAGATATAATAGTAGAACTTATAACAACTAATTTATCATATCCAAGTGCAAGTATTATCGCAGCTACAAATGGTACAAATATTAAAAGTACACCAACTTGTCCAGTAACAAAGGTAAGTATTGCAAATAATGCTGTTACAATAAATACAAATAATTTACCATGTGTTTTAATTCTTGTAGAAACATTATCAATTAATTTCTTATAAGCAACCACTTCATTAAGTACTCCATAAAAAGCACCTAATACTAACAGATAAACTACTGTATCAAAGAAATAATAAAATGATTGTACAAAATTCATAACAACATTTCCTACTGGTATTATTGTAAATTTACCTTCAAGTGCTGGAACAAAGTAACCAAGTATTCCTAATACTCCACTTACTAATAAAAGTACTCCTATAACCATCAAAATTACTTTAAATAAACCATTTTTCTTCATATTAACCTCCTCTACCATTAATTATATCACAAATGAAGTAAATGTAAATAAAAAAAGAGAAAAATCATATATTTTCCCTTATTTTATAAGCATCTAAGTACTATTTTTTATCCTTCATTTGAGGAAATAAAACCACATCTCTAATTGAAGGCTGATTAAATATAATCATCATAAGTCTATCTATACCAAAACCAAGTCCACTAATAGGAGGCATACCTTGTTCCATAGCAGATAAGAAACTCTCATCCATATCCATAGTCTCATCGTCCCCTTGTTCTCTTGCCTTTAATTGATCTTCAAAAGCTTCTCTTTGAACCATTGGGTCTACAAGTTCTGAATATGCTTTACAAAGTTCAGTGCCACATACAAGTACTTGGAATACATCAATAATTCTCTTATCTTGGTCATTTCTTCTAGCAAGAGGTATAAGAACAGCAGGATAGTTATATATAATAGTAGGTTCAACAATATGAGCCCTAACCAACTTCTTGTAAGAGAAATCAATTATCTGACTAAGTGATTTATAATCATCAAGTTCTTCATAACTAAATAAACCGTTTTCAACAATTTTATCTTTTAATTTTTGTGGATCTTCAATATCTAAGAAATCAAAACCAAATTTATTTCTCATTTCTTCTACATAATTAATTCTATTCCATGTTTCTTTACCAAAATCTATTTTATTACCTTGATATTCAATCTCTGTAGTACCAACAAGTTCCAATAATAATCCCTTAATAAATGATTTATAGAACTTAATATTATCTTCAAAATTCCAATAAGATGCATACCATTCTACTTGAGTAAACTCTTGTAAGTGTTCAGAGTCCATTCCTTCATTTCTAAAACATTTAGCAACTTCATAAACTCTATCAAATCCACCTGCTACACATTGTTTTAAATATGTCTCTGGTGCAATTCTTAAATTACATTCGATATCAAGAGCATTATGATGAGTATAGAATGGTCTAGCAGCAGCTCCACATACAGCATTTTGAAGTATTGGAGTTTCAACTTCTAAAAACCCATTGTCTCCTAAATACTTATGAATATATGCATATAACTTACTTCTGCCCAAAAATACTTTTCTTGTCTCCTCATTCATAATAAGATCAACATATCTTTGTCTATATTTCATTTCCATATCAGTAAGACCATGGAACTTTTCAGGAAGTGGTCTAAGAGCCTTTCCTAAAAATTCAAAAGTATGTACTCTAAGTGTCTTTTCACCAGTTTGAGTAGTAAATATTTCTCCTTCTGCTCCTATAAAATCACCAGTATCAATTTGTTTTTTAAAGAATTCATACGCTTCTTCTCCAACCATATCAACTTTAATTTCAAGTTGCATATCTCCTTCAATATCTCTAATTCTGATAAAACTAAGTTTACCCATTTTTCTCATAAAGACAATTCTACCAGCTATTCTAACATCAGTTGTACCATCTTCTAAAACCCTAGCATCTTTAAGTGCATGAGTCTTTTCATATTTTTCAGGATATGGATTACAATATTCTCTAATTGTATCCAACTTTCCAATTCTAACTAATTCTTGTTCACTTCTTTCCATTTTATTTCACCTCTTCTATAACATTAGTATTAGCTATAATATCATGTAGTCCCCTTCCATCTTTTTTATATAAAACCATAAAGAATGTCACAGCCATAAATATAACTTCTAAATAAGAAACAATAACATAACTATAACCAAACATTTCTTTATTTAAAACATTAACAAATATTACGCTATATAATAGAGTAAATATACCATATATAAATAAACTTCTAATAATCATATTGCATATACCAAGTTTATCATCTTTGTTATTTACTACTTTAATTTTACATATTTTCTTACCTATTGTTTGTCCTTTATTTAAATACCCAAATACTATAAAGTAACCAACATAAAGTACAAGATTAAGACTATTTACTACCAAAGAACTCTTTTGAAGTTCATAATTAAGTTCAAGTGTCTTATCTAAATATTCATCCATTGTAATTTCACCAGATTCATATTGTTCTAATGTATTATTAACTTCTTCATTAATGTCTTTAGTATCAAGTTTAAATCCCATAGTAATAATTGCAAAAACAATAGATAAGATTACTGAATCAATTACAAATGCCCCTAACCTTTTCAAAAAACTTGCTTTCATTTTCATCACCTAGAAATATTATATACTATTTTTAAGTTCTTTTAAATAGTTATCAAGAATTTTTCTAAGTTCATCACTTGTTTGTGCTTTAAATACAAGATTTTTAACTTGCTGTGCTCCTGGCATACCCTTAATATACCAACTAACATGACTTCTCATTTCAAGTACAGCAACCTTTTCTGTCTTAATTTTAAGTAAATAATCTAAATGATGATAACACATATTAATTTTATCTTCATATGTAGGTTTAGATATAACTTCATCAGTTCTAAGATAAGTATCAATTTCTTTTATAAGCCACGGATTACCAAGTACACCTCTACCTATCATAATAGCATCACAGCCAGTATATTCAAGCATATTCCTAGCAGTCTCTAAACTTACTACATCACCATTTCCAATAACAGGTATAGATACACTTTCTTTAACCGCTTTAATAATATCTAAATCAGCTTTGCCAGAATAGCCTTGACTTCTAGTTCTTCCATGAACTGTAATAGCACTAGCACCAGCCTCTTCACATATTTTAGCAACTTCCACAGCATTAATACTATTAGCATCCCATCCACTTCTTATCTTAACAGTAACAGGTACTGGCACGGCATTAACAACAGCACTAACTATTTCTCTAATCTTATCAGGAGATTTTAAAAGTGCAGCACCAGCTTGTGATTTAACAGCTACTTTAGGTACAGGACATCCCATATTAATATCAATAATATCAGGTTTCATAATATCATATACCATCTTAGCAGCCTCTACAAAAGTATCTTTATCACTACCAAATATCTGCTGTGCAATAGGTCTTTCACACTCTTCAAAATAAAGCATATCCTTAGTTTTTTGACTATTATAAATAAGACCTTTATCACTTACCATTTCAGCAAACACAAGTGAACATCCCATCTCTTTAATAATCTTCCTAAAAGCACTATTACATACCCCAGCCATAGGAGCCAAAAATACACTTCCATCAATATTTACATTACCAATTTTTAACATAGTAATCACCACTTGCTAGTATTTTAACACAATATCAACAAAAAGAAAAGGTTTCTTTATTATTTTCATATTGCTTCGCGCCTCGTCATAACTAAAGTTATTCCTTATCACACCATTACTACACAAAAAATTCTTGGTACAAACCAAGAATTTAATAAATCTATTTAACCATGTACAAAAAGTCGTATAAAAAATTAACAACCAAATAAGATAAACAAAACACTAAAAAAACATAAAATATTCTTGCTTGATAAACCTTATTCTTCTTAAATATAATACTTATATTTACGCAATCCATAACATATATAACAAGTGGTATAACAAATAAATATATAATAAACTTAATCATTTTCTAGTTCCCTAATCATATCATTTCTTCTTACATATTTACTAACATTAGAAAATGGTGTCTCAATAAATTTTTGTACCATTTGTAACATTTTATCATCTGATAATTCTTCAGATAAAGCAATACAGTTAGCATTATTATGAGCCTTACATAAAATTGCTTCACTTTCACTAGCTACCTTAGCACAGTATATACCTTTCATCTTATTAAGTGTAATACTCATGCCTATACCAGTACCACATATTGCGATACCTAAATCAACCTCATCATTTTGTAAAGCAGTACCTAACTTTCTTGCGTAAACTGGAAAATCAACAGAATCTTCAGTATCAGTCCCATAATCAATAACATCATGCATATATAAACTATCTTTTAAAAACTTTTTAGCTTTATATCCACGATGATCACTAGTTAGTCCTATTCTCATAGTATCAACATCCCTTCAACATAATTATATCAAAAATAATATAAAATAAAACTATATTTATATTTTTTTACACTATCTTTACATAGAAAAAAGACAATATTATTGTCTTTCTAACATATATAAATTATCTAGTAAAATACCTGTTCCTTCTGCTACACAAGTAAGTGGCGATTCAGCAGTAAATACAGGTACTTTAAGTTCTTGTGATAATACCTGTGCAAATCCATCAATAAGAGCACCACCACCAGTAAGAACAATACCTTTATCAATAATATCAGCAGATAGTTCGGGAGGAGTCTGCTCAAGTATACCTTTTACAGCATGTATAATAGAATATACACTTTCTCTAAGAGCTTCCTCAACTTCTTCTGAAGTAAGAGTAATAGTATGCGGAAGTCCAGTAACTAAATCTCTTCCTCTAACTTCCATTTTTTCATCTCTTGAACCAGGAAAAACAGTACCAATATTAATCTTAATATCTTCAGCAGTTCTCTCACCAATTAAAAGTTTATATTTATCTTTAATATATTTAACAATATCATTATCAAAAGCATTACCTGCTATTCTAATTGAAGCACTATTAACAATACCACCCAAAGACAGAATTGCAATATCAGTAGTACCTCCACCGATATCAATAACCATATTACCACTAGGTTTAGATATATCCATACCAGCACCAACAGAAGCAACCTTAGGTTCTTCCTCTAAGAATACTCTCTTAGCTCCAGTTCTTTCAGCAGCCTCTTTAATAGCATTCTTCTCAACTTGTGTAATATTTGAAGGACAACAAATAAGTATTCTAGGTCTTGATAAAAAACTTCTTCCATTAACTTTCTTAATAAAATAATTAAGCATAACCTCAGTAGTTTCAAAGTCCGCTATAACACCATCTTGCATTGGCTTAATAGCCTTTACCTTACCAGGAGTTCTACCAAGCATCTCATGAGCTTCCTTACCTACTGCAAGAGGCTTCTTTGTATCAGCATCAATTGCAACGACAGATGGCTCATTTAAAACAATACCTTGTCCTTTTATATATATAAGTACATTTGCAGTACCTAAATCAATTCCAATATCCTTATTAAACATAAAATCACCATCCTATCTCCATTCTACCACATTTTACCTTTTTTTTATAGTTCTAATTACACTTTCCTTCTAAAAATTTTCTTTTTGTCGCATCTCCACCTCTAATATGCTTAATATCTATATGATACTTTAAAATACTTGACACTTTTTCATATAAATTTTTGTCAACCACAAAAAGTCTTTTCCTTATATCATTATGTACAGTACTCTTTGATACCCCAAAAACATTAGCAACTTCCCGAATAGTTTTATTAGTAGTAACAATATAATTAGCTTCACGAGTAACCCTATCATTAATGTACTTTTCCATTATTTCACCCTGATAAAGTATATTAATAGATAAAGTATATTATGTAAAAAAAGGCATTTAACTGCCTATAACTCATCTACATTTCTATTATAATATTCTTCCGGATTAACAATTTTACCATTATAGTATAATTCAAAATGCAAATGATTACCTAATTTTTTATTAATATTAGAAGTACCACTTTTAGCGATAACTTGTCCTTGTACAACGGCCATGTTCTCTTCTACTATAACTTCAGATAAACCTTGATATACAGATATCAAATTATTACTATGTCTTACTTCTACTATCGTACCAAGTAAATCATTTTCCTCAATAGATATAATAGTTCCATTTAAAACACTAACAACATCGAATACATTAGCACTAACATAATCTACACCAGAATTTTGCATATAAGTATCTTCATAAAAAATTATAGCATTTTCTTGTTCTTCACTTGTTCCATTATAATCATAAAATGTTTTACCAATACTAACTGAAGAATCCAAATATGGTCTCATAATAACAGTAGTAGTATTAACTACTGGAATATCATTACTACCATTATTTTCAGTTATTTCACCATCTACATACTCCAAATCTTCATTATTAGAAAACAACATATTATTAGTAAATCTTACAGCAAAATACATACTAAACAAAAAAGCAACAACGCAAACTCCATAAACTACTGGCATAACTACTCTATTAATTCTTCTACTTTTCATATTTTCACCTCAGTATAATTGTTTCCATAAAATAGAAATATATACACTAAATTTCCATTTTTTTTAAATTAGTACCTTGATAATAATAATTAAGTATCTCTTTATAATTATATCCTTCCTTTGCCATACCAAGAGCTCCATACTGACTCATACCAACACCATGACCATATCCAGTAGTATTTATAATGATATTATCTTCTTCTTGTTTTAAAGAAAAATCAGTAGATTTTAAACCAAGTTTATTATATAAATCCCTTCCACTAAACTTAGTACCATTAATACTAAGTTCAATTATTCTATTAGTACTACTTCTTTTCAAAACTTTAACATCTAAATTATCAGAATATTTAATTCCAATCTTATTATAAAATTCACTTGAAGTCATAGTCCTAACCGCTTTAAAAGCAGAACTTGTATCTTGATCCCAAAAAGATTCAACACTTTGAAGATATGGTAAATCAACATTAAACACTGTTATAGAATCCTCAGTATATCCATTACTAGTAGAAAAAAACATAGCGTCTATTACTTCATTTTCATATACTAAATATTCTCCACTAGTCTCATTTACTACCTCTCTAAGCTTATTAATATTAGTAATATAGTTATCTCCCCAAGCATTTTTCAAATAATTATTATCTAAATATACTTGATTCATAACAGAATCAACAACATCATATTCATTTTCATAATTATACTCCATTCTCTTTAAAGCATAACTACGTGCGGCAACTGCTTGTGCCTTAAAAGCCTCCTTTTCAAAATATATAGGCATCTCTCCTGCTAATACTCCAACAATATATTCTTCAAATGGTATCTCTTCCACTATACCACTAGCATTCCTTTTAACTCTAATAAGCATATTATATACATATTTAAGTTCAATTTCTTTTTTACTATCTATATCATATATACTAACTATAATAAAAGGAACAAACAAAATAACAATTATCATTATTAATATTTTCTTCATAACATCATTATATGTAATAATTATTAAAAAAAATGTCAAACAAAAATATAAGTTTAAACATTTACTTATAAAAAGTATTATTATATAGTGTTAAAATTTTTGTATTATATGTAAACTTTCTTATTAATATTTGATAATTTGCTCATGATATGATAAAATTTAGTTATAATTAGGAGGAAAATATGAATATAGAAAATTTAAGTGACAACGCAATTAGAAATATGGAAGCTGAAATAAAAGCTAGACAAAATGAAGTTAATTCAACTTTTCAGCATTATGGATCAGCCGAAAGTTTAAGTGACAACGCAATTAGAAATATGGAAGCTGAAATCAAAGCTAGACAAAATGAAGTTAATTTAACTTTTCAGCATTATGGATCAGCCGAAAGTTTAAGTGACAACGCAATTAGAAATATGGAAGCTGAAATCAAAGCTAGACAAACAGAAGTTAAACCTACCTTTCAACATTATGGTTCTGCTGAAAGCTTAAGTGATAGCGAAACTAGAAGTATGGAAGCTGAAATCAAAGCTAGACAATCTGAAGTAAGACCAACTTTTCAGCATTATGGTTCAGTTGAAAATTTAAGTGATCAAGACATAAGTATTGTTGAAGCACAAGTCGCAGAAAAAAGAAGACAAGACATTCCATATAAAGAATATTTAGCAAGTTTAATCGCTAACCAAAATATCATAGATAACAAACAATTTGAAGATGCCGTAATTCAAAGTATGAAATCAAATGCAATAATGAAAAATTTCACAAATTCATTAGTTGAAGAAATTTCAAAAGAAACTTATGCCTTTAAAAATATAGATAAAGCAGATATACAAACAATTCAAGGACAAAAACAAAAAATTGAAAATTTAATAAATATTTATGTAAAATATTTATACGAGATAAAAAAACAAGATTTCACTTTTTTTGCAGAAGGTAATTATTTTTCAATAGAAAAAATAACAGATGAAATGTTAGAGGATTTATGGCAAGTACAAAAAAACTTTAATATAACATTTAACATGCCTATTCCAAAAGATTTAGGAGAATACTATGGAAAGGCTTTTGAACGAATGGGAAAAATGACACCTGGAATAACATTAATGTACGATGATCTGCAAAATAAACAAGTAAATTGGTACCAAATACTAATATATAAAGAAAATGAATTAACACCACAACAAAGATACAAACAAAGCCAGGAAGAAAAAAGAAAAGCTTTTGAAAACGCAAGAGCAGAAGAAATTAACAATCACTTAATAGAACAAAAAAGAAATTTTGAACAAAGTAATGCGCCAAAAGGGAGATAATATTTATGATAAGTTTAAAATTAAAAAATGCATTTAGCGAATTAGATATAGAAGACAAAAAAAACAAAATAAGCGATGAATTATTGTTTATAAGTGAATTAATAAAAAAATTAGAGTCATATTATAATATCGAGCACAATTTTGAAATAAAAAACTATAAATTAAATTCAAAATTATCAGAAGATGAATTACTAACTTTTCTATACGAGGATATATTTGAAATACAAAAACAACTACTAACAATAATTACAAATATCCAAAATAATCAATAATTATTAAGTATACAAAATTGTATACTTTTTTTATCACACAAAAAAAGAAATGGCTATTTACCACTTCTTAAAAGTTCAAACGTAACATTTCTAGTTTTACCAAGAGATTCTGCCTCAGTTGGATAAAGTAAATCAAACTGAGTAAGACATCCCCTTTCACTACGACAATTTTCAAACCCTACTGTACTACCTCTATCTAACACAATCGCAGTAACAGGACTATCCCAATGAGGAACAGTAATTCTAACAATTGAGTAAAAAGGTATATTAGCATCTGCTGCCACTATTCTCACTTCTCCATACTCTTCATCATTATATGTAATAGTAAATGCAGGCTCAATAGCTCCATCAACAATATTTGACACATGATATCCAGAAGCAGTAGATACCTTACCAGTATTAAAGTTACCACATCCAGTACAATCAGGACCATAACCAGTTAAAATACCAGTATATGTTTCAATAACATTATCAAGTTTAGTAACATTATTTTCTACCATTTCTTGATTTTCATCTTGTACTTCACTTTGTGTATTATCATCAAGAAGAATAACAACATTCTCGTTTCCTATATCAACAGTCTCTTCATTTTCAAAAAGATCAGAAGTACTATCGGCCATTTTATCCAAATTATTATTATCAATAGTTAGTACACTACTATTCCTTCCTTCATTCATAGATAAAAGAAATAAAAATAAAATAACTACTAATAATTGTGAAGAAATAGTTATAACTTTCACAGTTATTTTCTTCATTATCTCACCTCATTAATATTTTAAAGCATAATAATTGTAACATTATTTAGTAGAAAAGTCAAATATCCCCTCAGCAGTCTCACTAGTACCCCTTGAAACTTCAGCCACTGAAATATCTTTTAATTCAGCAATTACCTTAGCTATTTCAGGTATATATGAAGAATCATTTTTCTTCCCCCTATAAGGTTCAGGAGAAAGATATGGTGCATCAGTTTCTAATAATATATATGATAATGGAGTATCTTTTACTACCTCTTTTAATATTCTCGAATTTTTATAAGTAACAACACCACCTACTCCAATCATATATCCAAGCTTAGTAAACTCTCTTGCCATCTCTACTGATCCACTATAACAATGAATACTACCCATTAATTTATATTCTTTTAATATATTATAAGTGTCTCCTATCGCATCTCTACTATGAAAAATAATAGGTTTATTATATTTTTGTGCAATATTAAGTTGTCTTTTAAGTATATCATATTGTTTCTCTTTATCAGTATCATCATAATGATAATCAAGGCCAATCTCCCCTACAGCAACTATCTTATTATCGTTAATGTGTTCTTCTAACCAATCTAAATCTTCATAAGAAAAATCATTAAGTTCAGTAGGATGAAAACCAATACTACCATAAACAATATCATACTTACTTACAAGATCCAATACTTCTCTATTAGATTTCATATCAACACCACTAACAATAACTCTCTTAATATTATTCTCCTTACATTTATTTATTATTTCATCTATATTATCATAATATTCATTAAATAAATGACAGTGTGTATCTATAAACATAAAATTACCTCCAAATAAAAAATCATACTACAATTATATAGTACAATTATTTTTTTTTAATTTCAATAAAATATATCAAAATAAAAATAGAAATTACACCTAAATAAATTAAATCTAGTATATTTCTATTTACTACCATAACTACAATTAATATTACTGCAAAAATACAAGATAAAACTTTGTATACTACATCCTGATTACTAGTATTAAGCACTTTATTTTCTCCTTTGTCTCATATTTACTGCAAGGACTACTTTTCAAATATATCATAATTAAAATTATTAGTAAATGATTAATTCTACATTTATTGACACTTTACATACATAACGTAAAGTAAAAGAACCAAGAAATTAATTCTCGATTCTTTGAAATAATACTTCTGGACTATTAACTTTAGTTCCACTCTCATATTCACCAAACTCATTAATAGTATCAAATTCTTTCAACTCAGTATTAATTTGATAGAAGATCCTATCGCTTGTCTCAGGCATAAATGCTCTAAGTAACACTGTGCCAATTCTAATACCTTCAACTAAATTATATAATACAGTAGCAAGTCTATCTTTCTTAGTCTCATCCTTAGCAAGTACCCATGGCATAGTCTCATCAATATATTTATTACATCTTCTAAATATATCAATAACTTCTTCAAGTGCATCAGCAACCCTTAAATTATCCATCTTTTCATCTATAATAGATTTTCTACTAACTATATATTCTTTAAATTCAGCATCTAATTCCTCATTAACATCTTTATTTTCAATAACACCATCAAAATACTTATTAGCCATACCAATAGTTCTATTAACTAAATTACCAAGTACATTAGCTAAGTTTCCATTAATAGCTTCTACTAATAATTCCCTAGTAAAGTTCCCATCTGATGCAAAAGGCATTTCATGAAGCATATAAAATCTAATAGCATCTACTCCAAATTCATCTACTAAATCATCAGCATATACAATATTACCTCTACTCTTACTCATCTTATCACTACCAAATAAAAGCCAAGGATGACCAAATATCTTCTCAGGTAATGGTAAATCAAGTAAATGAAGCATTATAGGCCAATATATAGTATGGAATCTAAGTATATCCTTACCAATTAAATGCACATTACATGGCCAATATTTATTAAATTCATCTGAATGATTACCATCAGGATCATAACCTAAGAAAGTAATATAGTTAGAAAGAGCATCAATCCATACATATACAACATGCTTGTCATCAAATGATACTGGAACTCCCCATTTAAATGAAGTTCTAGATACACATAAATCTTGTAATCCAGGCTTAATAAAATTGTTCATAATTTCATTTTTTCTAGATTCAGGTTCAATAAAATTAGGATGACTTTCAATATATTCTTCAAGCCATTTAGAATACTTACTAATTCTTAGGAAATAAGCTTCCTCTGTTGCCACATTAACTTCTCTTCCACAATCAGGACATTTTCCATCTACTAATTGACTCTCAGTCCAAAAAGATTCACAAGGAGTACAATAAAGACCTTTATATTCACTCTTATAAATATCTCCTTGATCATAAAATTTCTTAAATATTTTTTGTACTTTTTCTTTATGTTCAGGATTACTAGTTCTAACAAATTTATCATAACTAGTATTCATTAAATCCCATATAGTCTTAATTTCTCCAGCAACTCCATCAACATATTCCTGTGGATTAACACCAGCCTCTTTAGCTTTATCTTCAATTTTTTGACCATGCTCATCTGTACCAGTTTGAAAATAAACATCATATCCATCTAATCTTTTATATCTAGCAATTGCATCCGCTAATACTATCTCATACGTATTACCAATATGAGGTTTAGAACTAGTATAAGCAATCGCAGTACTTATATAATATTTCTTATTATCCATTATTCTCATCTCCTTTATTAATATTATTTTATACTTGTATTAAAATAAAAAATAAGCTAACACCAAAGGACGAAAAAACTCCGCGGTACCACCTTATTTTATAATACATACACTCATTAAGTTATAACGTAACAACCGTTTACACCTATTAGATATAACTGCTCCAGAACCATTTATAATAGTCTTTCTTTATCTATATCCCACCATCATAGACTCTCTATAAAATACTCTTCTATTACTCTTTCCTTCATCGCTTTACACCAAATACTTTACCATATATTTCTAA
>JAZTXT010000048.1:0-6586 GCA_045636525.1 Bacilli bacterium
AATAAAGAGGATCACAATCGTAAAAAATTAGAAGAAAAAAACAAAAGTAATAGTAGTAAAAAAACATTTAAGAAAAAAGAAAAAAACACCAATAGACGTGAAAAAAATAAAAATAACAAAAAAAAGAAAAATGTTTTAAAAACATTACTAACTATTTTCCTAAGCCTATGTATCTTTGGTGTATTTGCAGTAGCAGCCTTCTTAGTATATATAGTAGCAACCACTGAAGATTTTGATCCTGAAGCATTAAAAAATCAAGATCAAACTGTAATATATGATAGAGATGGAAATGAAATTGCAACACTAGGTAATGAAAAAAGAGAATCAATAGAATATGATGACCTACCTCAGGTATTAATTGATGCCATCATAGCAACAGAAGATTCTAGATTCTATGAACATAATGGTGTTGATATGGCAAGATTTATTAAAGCTTCTGTATTACAACTTTTAGGAAAAAATGATGCCGGTGGCGCCTCTACTCTAACGATGCAAGTTGTTAAAAACAATTTAACTTCTACTACTAGTACAGGAATTAAAGGAATAATTCGTAAATTTAAAGATGTGTATATATCAGTTTTCTTTATGGAAAAGAGATATACAAAAAATGAAATCATTGAAATGTATGTTAATGACAGTGGTCTTGGTGGTATGATATATGGTGTTGAAGAAGCAAGTAACTATTACTTTGGTAAAACAGCATCAGAACTAAGTCTTCCAGAGGCAGCACTACTAGCAGGAATGTATCAAGCACCATCTAGATACAATCCTTATAGATTTCCTGAAGCAGCAGCAGAAAGAAGAAATACAGTTCTAACATTAATGGTGAGACACGGATATATAACAGAGGAAGAAAAAGAAATGGCAAGTGCTGTAAGTATCGAAAGTATGCTTATAGGAAAGGATAAAGAAAGTGGCTACCAAGGATATATAGATACAGTACTTCAGGAAGTAATTGATAAAACTGGTAATGATCCCGCTGTAGTATCTATGAAAATATACACAGCATTAGATAGAAATATACAAGATGGTATTAATGGTATATTAAGTGGAGAATATTATAATGGCTGGGCTGATGATAAAGTACAAGCAGGTATTGCAATAACAAATGTAAATACAGGAGAAATCGTTGCAATTGGCGCAGGAAGAAATAGAGATGCTGGCGACTGGAACTATGCAACGCAAGCAAAAAGACAACCTGGAAGTACAGCTAAACCATTATTTGACTATGGTCCAGGATTTGAATATAATAATTTTTCAACATATACCCTATTTAATGATGAAGAGTGGGCATACACAGATGGCCCAATAATAGGAAACTGGGATGGACAATTTGAAGGTCTTATAACTTTAAGAAGAGCATTAAGTGTTTCAAGAAACATACCAGCATTAAAGTCATTCCAACAAGTAGATAAAAAAAATATAGTAAACTTTGTAAATGGTCTTGGACTAGATGTAGCATATAGTACAAGTTCAGATAATTATATAGTAACTGAAAATGGTGGAGATAATGTAATAAATGAAGCTTACTCTATCGGTGGCGTTGGTATTGGATATACACCATTAGAAATGGCAGAAGCTTATGCTTGCTTTGCAAGCGGTGGATATCACATAGATGCACACGCAGTTACAAAAATAGAATATCGTAGTACTGGAGAAATTGTAAAATTTAATTATGATAAAGAAAAAGTAATGTCTGACTCAACAGCATATCTAATGAATAATGTACTACAATACGCAGTAGAATATGCATTCAATGGTGGTGCTAGAGTATATGGTTCGACAGTAGCAGCAAAAACAGGAACATCAAATCTACCAGATGAAATCATAGAAAAATACGGTTTGCCATACGGTGCGGTT
Organism: Bacilli bacterium; assembly: GCA_045636525.1. Taxonomy (GTDB): domain Bacteria; phylum Bacillota_I; class Bacilli_A; order RF39; family UBA660; genus CAG-302. The sequence continues at coordinate 1,861 of JAZTXT010000048.1, forward strand.
AATGATTTATGGACTGTTGCGTATACACCAGAATACTCAGTAGCATTATGGTACGGATATGAAAAGGTAGATAGTTCACATTATTTAAATGGCGCTAGTGCCCCAAAAGATGCCATTATGCAACAAATAATGAAATATGTACCAAAATCAACAACAAAATGGACAATGCCTTCATCAGTAGTAGCAGTAACAGTTGAAAAAGAAACATGGCCTGCTAAACTACCAAGCGCCTATACACCTAATGATATGAAAATAACAGAATACTTTAAAAAAGGTACACAACCTACTGAAGTATCAGATAGATACGCAAAATTTGATTCAGTTACTAATGTTAAAAGTACTAAAACAACAAAAGGTTATAAATTAACTTGGAATTGGAAAACACCAGATGTATTAGATGCAACACATTTAAGTAAATATTTCAGCAATTCAGTTTATGGAAATGAATCAGCTAAATACCTACAAGCAAGACTTGACTATAATAAAAACACATTAGGTGGAAATGGATTTACCATCTATGAAAAAACAAGTTCAGGAACTTTAGAAGAAATAGCATACACTGAAGAAAATGAATATTTATATGTTCCTACAACAAATGAAGATGTTACACTAGTAATTAAAGCTGAATATAAAAATTTTAAAGATAATGCTAGCGACGCTGTAGAAATAGTAATAGAATATGATGGAACAGTATTTGAAACAGATGAACTAGAAATAACACTTAAGAATCCTACCCTAGAAATAGAAAAAGGAACTTACAAAGAAGATAAAGATGAATTAACAATTACCTTCGGTAACAAAGACATAACAGAAAACATAACACCAACATATAAAATAAATGAAACAACATATACAACAATAGAAGAATTAGAACAAGCCGTCAATACATTATCTGAAACAGAAAAAGAAATTACAATAACCTACTCTGTAACATATAAGAAAAAAACAAAAACTGCTATCAAAACAATAAAAATAAAAGACAAAAACACTACGAACTAAAGTAGTGTTTTTAAATGAAATCAAGTCTGTAAAAAATTTTATATTCATTTTTTTAACAGTTCTATTCTCAAAAATATTAAAAAACACATGAAACTAATTCATGTATTTATTTTTTTATATAACAAGTTATAACCTTATTATCAGTACTACCATCACTCCACTTATATCCATCTTCTAAATCCAACGTTACATTATAACTACCTACATTATTACCCGTATTATTTATTAAAGTATATTTATCACTAGTATTAACCAACAACTGACTACTACCATTGTATATAACTCTATTACATAATGGTACAGCAACTTCTATATAATCACACGATCCTTCTTCTCCTGTAACTCTATCTATTGCTTTCTTACTCTTCGTAGATAATTCAATCTTAATACTACCATTTAATGTTTTATTCAAGTATTTACTTTGATCCATACTAGAATCACATTCTGTTATATCACCAGTACAAGACTCACTTATCCATAATAAAAATGTATATTTATCAGTATTAGTAGTTAAATTCTCTTGTATATTAGTAAGAACCAATCTATTATCATTCATAGTATCAAAAGAAGGAGATAAATTACCCTCATTTAATAATGCATCATTCTTATAAAGTCTCCATTTTAAATCAGTAGTTCTAAGTTCACAATCAATATCAATATCACGTAACACAACATCATATACCGTATTATTAGGATTAGAATCTACTCCTGATATATTAAATTTAACTTTAAGTATCCTAGAATCTGATGAATTTAAAGTAACTAAATTATCACTAATAGGAAGCAAATTCCCTTTATTAATAACTTCCGAAGTATTAGAACCTTGATCATAAGTAACATTAGCGTCAATAATACTCGCAGTAGTATTAACAGCAATAGCATTAAATCGTCCAACAGTAAAGGCAACTGTAACACCAATAACTCCTAAAAGTATAATAATACCCATTATAATAATTAATTTAGTATTTTTCTTAACCACATCAAATAACTTCATAATTATGCCATCCTTTTCTATCTCACAGTTATATTTTACCATATCCTTAATTCAGTTTCAAGTTATTTTCTAATATAATTATAATAATAATATGATCCCTTAGATAGTTCCTCATTAAAGTTTTTCAATCCAATTATTTCAGGGACTGTCTTTTTATCAGAAAATAAATTAGTTCCTAAACCTAACCTATCGCCTTCTATATCAGCTCCTATCGAAGCAAGTGTTGTTGGAAACATATCCATAACAGTAAACACCCTATTTTTACTATTAAAGTTATTAGCTACAGAAGTATTAATAAAAACATTATAAATAGTCCTATTAGAATAATCATATTCACTATCATAAAAACCATCCTGCATAGTTAAATGATCCCCAACAATAACAATAGTAGTATTATCATAAAAATCCTGTTCTTTTATCCACTCTACAAAATCATTAATCATACTATCAGTACAATAAAATGCATTAGCATAAGCCTCATCAAATTTTTCCACACAAGACTTATCTAAATAACCATCAGTAAAATGCGTATCCGCAGTAAGCATAGTAAAATTAAATGGTTTATCATCACGAGATATATCGTCTAACATCATTTTAGCATAATCAAAAAGCTTCGAATCTTCATAACCCCACCATTCATAATAATCTTCTTCTATAAAACCATCCTCTTTAGCGCTAACATAATCTTTAATTAAATAATTATGATTAGCAAAATATGATCTTCTACTACCAAAATCAGCATCAGAACCTAATAATAAATAACTATTATATCCATTATCAGAAAGTATATCTCCAATACTCTTAACATTATTAAATCTAAGACTATTAACATTAAAATCATCAAATGTAACCTTTAAAGGAATACCAGCAGTATGAGCAATCATAGCACCAGAAGTCCAATTAGTACCAAAAGAAAAATATGCTCCCCCTATTTTATCATTATTTGAGAAATTAATATTATCAAGAGCCAATTTCTCTAAATTAGGAACCACACTCTCTTCAAGTAACCCACCATTATCCATACTAACATTTGAAGATTCAAATGATTCTACAAATATATATATTAAGTTTCTTTTTTCACCATTAAAAGTAATATCTACACTAGAACTATCAACATAATAATCATCAAACAAATCTGTACTGGAAAACAAAGTATTCTTTACATAAGGAAAAAATTGAAATACATTAAAAAGTGAAATTAATGCTATCACAAATAAAGTAACTCCATAAGTTTTAACCTTTTTTATAGGATATAACTCAAAAACTTTATCTTTAAACTTTATAATAAACTTCTTCCCGAAATCTACTACCGGTAAAAGCAGTATTGGACATATTATAATAAAAGACAAAACAATATATATAACACCATATGATATAGTGGTAACTCCACCACCCTTTATTTTAATAGCACCAAATAAAAGTTGTTCAAAGGAAATAATCAAAACCTTATTATTAGCATATAAAGTACCAGCAAAAACAAGTGCAGAAAGTATAATCCATATATACTTTTTAATATCAAATTTTATTTTCATAACAATCCCCCACATAATACATTACTTATTATCCAGTAAATATTTAACCACATTATTAAGTTTAACACCATGAGATCCCTTAAACAACACAGTATCCCCCTCTTCAAGTAATTCCTCCATAAAACAATAACAATCACTTTCTTTATCAAAATGTTTTACATTTTTATATCCTTCTTCTTCTAAATATTTATCTGTATATTTAGTATAATCACCAATAGTAACAACATAATCTAATTTACTATCTAATAATTCTTTTCCTATTTCCCTATGTATTTCGTAAGAATATTCTCCAAGTTCTAAAACATCACCAATAACAGCTATTTTCCTCATAGAATTCTCTTTTTTAAGTATTTCGAGAGATGCCTTAATAGAATCTAAAGATGCATTATACGTATCATCAATAAGTATAATACCATCTCTATATTCTTTATATTCAAGTCTATTACCAGTAAGATTAAGTTCTACTATTCCTCTCTTGATATCCTCTACTGAAACATCACATAACTTACCTACCACATAAGCAACCATAGAATTGTACATAAAAGCCTTATTATTAACAGGCGATTCAACCTCTACACCATCAATCATAATTATACTATCATCAATAACTGTACCAACATAATCACTTTCATTATCTATACCAATTGTAACAACATCACATAGTGATTTAATATATTCTAAATTATCATGCATAATATCGTTATCATTATTAATAATAAGTTTTCCACTAAGTCCTTCTATTATTTCTAACTTAGCCTTCATTATATTTTCTCTTGAACCTAAATTACCAATATGAGCAGTACCTACATTAGTAATAACCCCAATCGTAGGCTTTGCTATATCAGTTAAAAATGATATTTCACCCAAATTATTCATACCCATTTCAAGTATCATAATATCTTCATCTTTATATCTTAAAATAGTAAGAGGAAGACCAATATGATTATTATTATTACCTTCTGTTTTAAGAACATTATATTTAGTACTAAGTACAGAATATATCATATCTTTATTTGATGTTTTACCAACACTACCAGTAATACCTATTACTGGTATATCTACTAAACTTCTTTTATATTTAGCTAAATTTTGTATACATTTAAGAGTATCATCTACTACTACAATAGTTCTATCTCTATATTTTTCATCTATACTATCTATATCAACATTATCAAGTATACATGCTATAGCCCCTTTATCA